>CBIHPQ010000009.1:0-34160 GCA_966211825.1 uncultured Dyadobacter sp.
TTCAAACATTTTGGGCACCCTTTTCAGGTAAGTGCGCTGGTCGCTGAAATCGTCGGAAGCCCGGCCGAAACCCGCTGCTTTGAAATCAGGTTTGATCTCGTCCATGGCCCCTACCCCGCCGTAACCGCCCTGCTGTATGCGGATGTGGCGGAAGCCTTCGGACATATATTGCTGCACCTTGTCGGCGATCGCCTCGGGCGTAGGCCCGCTTGCATGTGTGTAGGTATCCACGGCAATGCGCGCCTTGCCACCCAGGAGCTGGTGAACGGGCATTTTGGCACGTTTGCCCTTGATATCCCAAAGGGCCTGATCGAGGCCCGACAGTGCATTGTTCAGCACGGCGTCGTTCCGCCAGTAGGAACTCACGTAGGCCGACTGCCACATATCCTCGATATTATCTACGTCTTTTCCCACGCAAAACTCATCGAGGTAAATGTCCACGGCGGGTATCACCACTTTGGCGCGTTGTGTGAAAGTGGCGCAGCCGAGCCCGTAAAGCCCTGGTTCTGAGGTTTCCACTTTCACGATCACGAGGTTGGCGCCGCCCGGAGCGGTGGTAATGGCCCGCACTTTTGTGATCGTCACTGGCGCCATTCCTTTGGCATATTGAGGCGTTACATAGCGTTCCGCACGGGCTTTGGGGCTTTCGAAAAGCGACAGTAATCCGGCCGTGGAGCCTGCTGCGAGCATTTTCATCGCATTCCGGCGGCCGTTTTCGGTGGAGTTTTGTTTATGGTCCATCATGTACAGGTTTAGTGTTATTTTAATTCAAAAGCAATGTAGTTCCCGCCGATCTTCTGGCCTCGTCCGCCCCCGGCTGCGATCACGATGTACTGCTTGCCGTCGACCTGATAACTGATCGGCGTCGCGAAGCCGCCGGCGGGTAATTGGTATTCCCAAACGGTTTTACCCGTTTTTTTATCGAATGCCCGGATCTTTTCGTCTTTGGTACCGGCGATGAATACTAAACCGCCAGCCGTCGCCAGCGGGCCGCCGTAACTATCGGTACCGGTAATGGGAACGCCCTTTTTCGTCAGTTCCGGGTACTCGCCGAGCGGCACGCGCCAGAGGTATTCGCCGGTATTGAGGTCGATGGCATTCAATGTCCCCCAGGGCGGTTTCACGCCGGGGTAACCGTTCTGATCGGTGAAGCGCTGCCAGGTTTTGCTCACGTAGGCGGGCATGTACGGGAAACCGTCTTGGGAAACTGGTTTAGCTGTGGTACCAGCCGTTTTTACAGCCCCTTCTTTTTCACGGTTTAATAAAAAATCAATCAATGCATCGTGGTCCTTGTCCGACAAATGGCCAAATGACGGCATACGCCCGCTACCGGTTTTGAGAATGCCTTTGATCTGTACCGGCGTCAGTTTTTTGCCAATATTCGCCAATGCAGGCAGTTCCGGGCCGCTGCCTTTGCGGTCCTGCCCGTGACAGGCCGCGCAATTGGCCAGATAAAGCGAATTACCTAATGTACGCGGCGCTTCGGATTTCTTCTGGGCGGCATCGATCATGATCAGCTCCCAGGGCTCCTCGTTCACATTCTGGTAAAAAACACCTTCCGGATCGACTGCATTACCGCCCCATTCGGCACCGCCGCTGTAACCGAACAGCAGGGTGCCGGTTGTATTAGGCGGTGTAAATTTATGGCCTGTCTTGATTTTGGAATAACGCTCCTTCACATAGGCATGCGCCTCGGGAGAAATGTCGGTGATATCATTTTCTGTAAAAACCTGGCGGGAAAGTGGTGCCGGTTTCAAGGGGAATTTCTGGGTGGGAAAAGGATGCTCGCCGGGTAACCCGTTCACAGGCACTTTTCGTTCTTCAACAGGGAAAATAGAAGTACCCTTATCCCGATCCAGCACATACACGAGGCCGTCCTTGGTGCTTTGGACGACCACATCGACCCGTTTGCCATTATGGGTAATGGTGGTCAGGTTGGGCGGGCTCGGGTGATCGCGGTCCCAGAGATCGTGGTGGATGGTCTGGTAATGCCATTTCCGCTTGCCGGTTTCGGCGTCGAGCGCCATAATGCAGTTGGCAAACAGGTTACTACCCTCGCGGGCGCCGCCGTAGAAATCCGACGCGGGCGATCCGGTTCCAAAATACACCATGCCGCGTTTTTCATCGAGGCTCATGCCGCTCCAATTATTGGTAGCGCCGATCTTCTTGTAAGCATCCTTCGGCCAGGTATCGTATCCGTATTCACCCGGTTGCGGAATGGTGTGAAAAACCCATTTCAGATCGCCCGTAACGACGTCGAAAGCGCGAATATGCCCCGGCGCAGCGTCACCGGATTCGGAAACGGCCGAGCCGAGGATAAATGTATTTTTAAAAACAATGCCCGGACTCGTCGCATTCACGGACAGTTTGCTCACATCGTGATCCAGTCCTGTTTGCAGCCCGGCGTGAATATCCACGCGGCCTTCCTTGCCAAAACCCTTCACAATTTCTCCCGTAACCGCATTCACAGCATACAGGCTCGACCCGACCGTGTAGAGTATACGTTTATCATCGCCATTCTCCCAGTACACCACGCCGCGGTTTGAATTGAGGCGGTCGTCTTTATGAGGCTCGAATTTCCAGATTTGCTCACCGGTACCGGCTTTCAAAGCGAAGAGTTTCAGCTCGGGCGTGGTGCCATACAAGATGCCATTGACCACAATGGGCTGGCACTGAATGGCCCTGTTGCGCTGCCGGCCCGGATTGGCCGGATCGGGTTTTTCGGAAGCGTCGTACATCCACGCCACCTGTAAATTCTGCACATTGCCGGTATTGATCTGATCCAGCGGCGAATAACGGTTCCCGGCCTTGTTACCGCCATAATTCGGCCAGTCGGAGCCGGGACCCGTCGGTCCGGGACCCGCCGGTCCGGGACCCGGAAAACCCGTGCCCAGCATGGCAGCCACGCACAATGTACCCAACGACAAGCCAAAGCCCTTTTTCAAAAGCGCCGACCGCAAAAACTGCTCGCTTCCCATTTATTTCAAAGTTTCGGTTTCTGTTACTGGATCGACAACTCGTCCAGGGTATATGCCTTGTCGCGCGAGGACGTCTGCTCGCGGATCGCTTTCACGTCCGCTGGCTTCACCGGCGGCGAATTTGTGAACTCATGCCGCACATAGCTCAGCACCGAAGCGATCCATTCATCGTCGTTGTCTTTCATCGAAGGCATTTCCGTTGGATAACTGTTACCCTCAATCGGTCCCGACAAGCCATGCAGCAGAATGCGAACCGATGCATGGGTATTGTTCCTGTTCAATCTCTTCGAGCCGGCCAGCGGCGGGGCGGTTTTGCTCATCAGCCCCTTGCCGTCGGCACCGTGGCAGGTCGCGCAAAGCGATTTGTAGATCACCGAGCCGTTCATCACCAGGGCACGGTCCGGTGCGTCCAATCGGCCCAGTTTCATCCCGAATTTCTTGGCATCTTCATTTTTGTCGACGCTCCGCTGCGCCCGCGCGAGCACTTCCGCACCGTTGGCGTTTTTGACGATTTCGCCTGCCAATGCCTTGGCTTTCGGGGATTCGCTGTATGCCAATGAGAAAATCAGCTGCATACGCACATCGGCCACCGGGTCCGACTTCAACGAAGCCAGTGTCCCGATCATCTCGTCATTCTTTTTCAAATAAGGCTCCGCCATCCGAACGGCCGCTTTACGGATCTCGAAATCACTGTCTTTCAATGCAATGCCAATCTGTCTTTGATCCACAGCATTCAATCCTTCGAGCGTCCACAATGCGTGCAGGCGCGCCAGGGCCGACGGTAATTTGAACACCTCGCTACTTTCACCCGACGCAATCGCTTTCAGCAGCGGTACTACCGATTGATCATTGCGCACGACCAGCTCCTTCTGCGCATTATCACGCCACCAGCCATTGGCATGGCCCAGGTAACTTACAAGCGTCTTGGAATTTTCGTCGAGCATTTTCGGCTTCGGGCCCGGTGCCATACCGTCGTGCACGAGGCGGTAAATGCGTCCGTGCTGGATGTTTTTATCCAAACCCAACCGCGTGATCTGCGGGCGGAGGTAGCTTTTGGGGCCCGTCCAGTTGCCTTCCTGAATGATCCCGCGGTTCATATCGACGATGTACAGGCAGCCATCCGGACCGGTGTACATATTCACCGCCCGGAAGTTCATGTCCGTGGAGGCGATGAATTCTTCCTTCTGATAGGCATTTTCTAATGTGATCTTGCCGTTTTTGTTGGTCACTTTCGCGCGGCGGATGAGTCTTCCTACCGGCTCGCTGATCAGCAGGTCGCCTTGCAGATCGGCCGGGAGCTTGTCGCCGCGGAATATCACCTGGCCGCAGCTCGCGGTGAAGTGGTTCAGCGTCGTATCCGGGCGCAGCCTTTTCAGGCCGCCTTCTACGTCAGGGGTTTGGATGATCGGCCAAACCTCGTTGAATTCTTCCTTATACTGGTCATTGAACTCCATCCTACCGTAAATCGGGTTGATCTGGAAGCCCAATGCGGGCGTTTCGCCGCCTGCGGATGAGAAGTATAACCGGCCGTAATTGTCGTGCGTAAGGCCCCATTGCCCGCTCGAACCGCTGGGAATGGAGTCGGGCTTCAAAATACCGTTGGCATACCGGAACCGCACCGCGTCGACGGCCATGTAGATCCAGTTATCCACGTTCCAATCGAGGCCGCTGCGCTGGTGTTCCAGGTTTCCCGGTGCTTTTTTGTCGGGGGTGTAAACAGGACGTTTTTCGTCAGCGACGCCGTCTTTGTTGGTATCCTTATAGCTGTAAACATTATAGGTATCCGTCTCATTGACAAGCAATTCATTCCCTACACACAGCAGCATTCTGGGCAAAAGCATTTTATCGATAAACACGGAGCTTTTGTCCATTTTTCCGTCATTGTCGGTGTCTTCGAGCAGCATTACCCGGCTTGTGGGCGCGTGCTCGCCCGTACCCTCCACATCCTGCATGTACGTGTTGAGCTCGGCCACGTACATACGCGCATTGCCGTCCCAGGCAATCGCGACCGGTTCGTGGATCATCGGCTCGCTGGCGACCAGTTCGAGGTGGTAACCCTTCGGCAATTTGAATGTCTTAATGCTTTGCTCGGGCGTGAGATGCGTAGGCGAAGGATTGTCGGTAAATGCGGGAATGGCGCTGACAGACTCATCGGTTGTGCGTAGTAGTTCACTTTTGGAGCCGTTCTGCTTTGCTACCTGGCAGGTAACCAGCGTGGCGGCCAGCACTCCGGCAATCCAGATCTTTTTGTTCATGATGATGGGTTTTATTAGGGCTAGGTTAGCGGGCAAATGTATAGGTCTTGCCTTTCTCGGTCCTGAAATCATACAGGGACGTGTCGGGCAGTTTCGACGGCGTGATTTTAGCGGCCGGGGAAACAATGGGCTTAGGAATGTCCAGCATCTGGTAAAATGGATTGCTGTTTGCGTCGGCAGCGATCGCCAATGCATTCCCTTTCAGTGCATTTGGAAGCCTCAACCGGCAGTTTCCGCCCAGATTTGATTTAATTATCAATTTTGAAACTTCTCCGTTTTCCCATTCCAATAACACGATCTCGAATCCGCCGCGTGCCCGCAAGCCGCTAATCGACCCGGTTTTCCAGCTGTCGGGAATGGCGGGGAGCAAATGAATGGCGCCGTCGTGGCTTTGCATGAGCATTTCGGCGATGCCGGCCGTGCAGCCGAAGTTACCGTCGATCTGGAATGGCGGGTGCGCGTCGAAAAGGTTAGTGTAAGTCCCTCCGCCGCCCTTTTTGCCCGGAGCATTTACAGGTGAAAGTTGGTCGGTAATAAGCTTATAAGCACGGTTTCCGTCGAGCAGGCGGGCCCACCAGTTCACTTTCCAGCCCATCGACCAGCCGGTGGAAACATCCCCCCGGTGTTCCAGCGACGTTCGGGCCGCGCTGAACAGCTCCGGCGTGCGGTAGGCCGAAAGCTGGTGTGATGGATACAGTCCATACAAATGCGAAATGTGGCGGTGCTTGTCTTCCGGGCTGTCGAGGTCTTCGAGCCACTCCTGCAATTGGCCGAACTTCCCTACCTGCATCGGAGGCAGCTGGGCGAGTTTGGTTTTCAATGTATTTACAAAATCTGCATCCGTTCCCAATGCTTCGGCGGCGCGGATCGTGGCGGTAAAAATGTCGTACACGATCTGGTTATCCATCGTATTCCCCGCCCCTATCGTCGTTTTGGACCGAATGGACGGCGCATTCTCCGGCGACATGCCGGGTACGACTACCAGCCATTGATGCGTCGGCTCAGGCACCAGGAAATCGACAAAGAACTGCGCCGAGCCCTTCAACGCGGGGTACACGGATTTCAAATAGTTCTTATCACCCGAATAGCTATATTTTTCCCACAAATGGGTGCTTAGCCAGGCTCCGCCCATCGGCCACATGGCGTAAAAAATCGGGTCCACCGGGCCGGTAATGCGCCACAGATCGGTGTTATGATGCGCCAGCCAGCCCTTCGCCCCGTACATTACCCGCGCCGTTTCCTGCCCGGTTACCGAGAGCTCCTTCACCATTTGCACCAACGGCTCATGCAGCTCCGTGAGGTTGGTCACTTCGGCGGGCCAGTAATTCATTTCCGTGTTGATGTTGATGGTATACTTGCTGCCCCAGGGCGGGTTCATTTGCTGGTTCCAGATGCCCTGCAAGTTGGCGGGCTGCCCTACCGGCATGCCATTGCCACCCGGCTGGGACGAAGAAATGAGCAGGTACCGACCAAACTGGAAATACAAAGCGACCAACTGCGGGTCGTTTCCGGACGCGAACTTCACAATGCGTTCGTCCGTCGGCCATTTCGCCGCTTCGGACGTACCCAAATCCAGCTTCACGCGGTTGAAATAATGCTGATAGGCGGCGATATGGCTTTTGAGAATAGTTCCGAAAGGCTTCGTCGAAGCTTTGCTCAGATACTGATCGGCTTTAACCTGCGGATTGGCCGTCAATGTTTTGTAATCGACAAAATTGGTAGCGATGGAAATGTAAATAGTGGCCGCATTCGCCTTACTGATCGTCAGCGAGGTATCTCCCGCGCTCAACTGCCCGCCCTCGGGCCTCACGAGCACGTGCGCACGAAAGGCCACTTGACCTTTTATACCTTCCTTACCACCGCTAATACCCGCAAAAATCAGCTTTCCACCTTTCTCCATTCTCCTTTCTCCCTGCTGCGGACTGTTGAGAAACGAAGTGAATGTCAGCTTTCCGGGCTTATCGGCCGTGAGACGGATAGCGATCACCTGATCGGGCACGGAGGCGATGACCTGGCGGGTATATTTGACACCATCAACGGTGTAAGAGGTGGTTGTAACGGCTTTTTCAAGGTCCAGCTCACGATAATAATCCGTGAACTTGTCATGCCCGGGGAAATCGATATGCAGGTTTCCGACGGGCTGGTACATCATCCCGTTCGTCGTTTTCGACTCGATTTTTTCGGCGGCGAGTTTGGCGGCTTCATTGTGTTTGCCTTCGAAGATCAGCTTTCGGACCTCAGGCAATGCGGCTAATGCATTCGGGTTGTCGTTCCGGTTGGGGCCGCCCGCCCACACTGTCGATTCATTGAGTTTAATGACCTCGTTTTCGGGGTTACCATACACCATTGCACCCAGCCGGCCATTCCCGACAGGCAGAGCGTCGGTCCAGGTATTTCCGGCTGGCTTTTTGTACCAGAGTTTCAGTGAACCCGGTGTTTGTGCAAAAGTTTGATTGGTAACTAGAAAAAGGGTCAGGCTTAGGAATAGGCGTTTCATGAAAGATGGTTACGTGATCTTGTCCTTTGCGTTAAGAGGACACGAACCTGAATTTTTAATGCTTTGGGTCAATAAAGTTTAGTTAACCGGCACGGCGGCGCTCCTCAGCGTCTGTCGTCGACTTGCGCATAAGGGCAACTACTGAAATGGAAGAGCAAATTAGGCCGGGAGAATTAACAGGGGCATTAATAAAAGCTTAATGCTGGAAGGAAATTTGTAAATAGTTCTTCGGATAGTTAAAAATTGCGGGCGGTCAGCCGCCGAATTTTATCGGCCAGCAACTGCTTGTCGGCACGCGACCTGGCTATTGAGAGAGATGTTTGAAGATAATGCAATGCTTTCGCGTCATCAATCCCCGAATACAATTCCCCCAGCAAAGAATGATACAGATGGTTGTCTGCCAGGTTGAGTTTCTCGGCTTCGCGGATGGCTTCGGTTTTGGAGCGGGCTTTGGCCAGGGCGTAGGTGCGGTTGAGTGCCGCGATGGGTGAATATTCGAGCACCAGGAGCTCGTTGTAGTATTGCAGGATATGCTCCCATTTCTCAGATGTATCGGCCTTGATCGTATGCCAGTAGGCGATGGCAGCCTCGAGGTGGTAGCGCGAAAGCCGTTGGCCGACGGACGCGCGGTTGAGATAGTACTCCCCCCTTCGGATAAGCGCTTCGTCCCAGAGTGTATCGTCCTGGTCCTGATAAAGCACCGTTTCGCCCTCCGGATTGGTTCGGGCTTCGAAACGCGACGCGTGAAAACACATGAGCGCAAGTAATGCACTGACTTGCGGGTTGTCGGTGCCAGGGTTTTCAATGAGCATTTTGGTCAGCCACATGGCTTCCACACACACGTCCTTTCGCAGCGTAACGTCTTTGCCGGCCGAGTAGAAGCCCTCGTTAAAAAGGAGGTATAAGGTCTTCAAAACCGTTTCCAGACGAGGCTCAATGTCGTTTTCGGCGGGGAACTCCATTTTGACCTGCTCGGTACGCAGCTTTTCGCGGGCCCGGTAAAGCCGTTTGTTGATCGTCTCCTTGTTCGTGAGAAAAGCGCTGGCGATTTCGCCGATACCGAACCCGCAAAGCACATTAAGCGCCAGCCCGATCTGCGATTCGATCGGGAGCGACGGATGGCAAATGGCGAACATCATCTGCAACTGGCTGTCGGTAATGTTCTGGGCCGACAGATCGAGTTGGAGCTCATCGGAGGTATCGCTCTCCCTGAGCACCCGGCCGCTGATTTTTTCCTTAAAAAGCTTGTCACGACGCAGGTAATCGAGTGTTTTGTTACGGGCAACGGTGTAAAGCCAGCCTACCGGATTGTCGGGCGCACCTTTGATCCCCCACATTTCGGATGCTTGCAAAAACGTGTCGCTGGCAATGTCCTGCGCGATCTCGATGTGTTCCAGACCAAATGTCTTGCTGAGTACCGCCGTGATCTTCCGGTATTCGGTCCGGAACAAATGCGGGATTAACTCCTGGTTTTCCATGGCTTCAAATTGAAAAAAGCCTTTGCTGCTTACAAAGGCTTACTAATGCAAAATTACCGAAGATCACATCCGGATAATGGGCCGGACTTCCACATTGCCGCCTGCATGCAATATCGGGCATCCTTTGGCCATCTCGGTTGCCTCTTCCAAAGTCTCGGCCCTGACCATCACAAAACCGCCCACCGACTCTTTGGTTTCGATATAAGGGCCATCTGTCACGACCTGCGCCGGTTTTACCACCTTACCCTCGTTGCCCAGCCGGTTACCGCGGTCGACGAGTTTGCCTTGTGCGGCAATGCCGCCAATCCAGTCCATCCATTTTTGCATGCTGTTCTGCATTTGTTCGGGCGCATAGCTGGCCATCACGGACGGATCGTTTCTGAAAACAAACAGGAAGTCATTCATTTGAATATAAAGTTTAAGTTTTTAAAACCGATTGACGAGCCGCCGGAGCTATGTTGGACAAAAGTTTGGATTTTTTTTCGCAAAAAACATAAAACCTGTGAAAGCGCACATTGGCTTTGGTACGATTGTTTAATCAGCCGCATGAAAATCAAACCGATAGCAACGTAAATCGCCCTGAAATGACCACTACACGCACGCATTCCAAAAAACGGCGCACCGCCAAAATCCTCGTCGGGATACTGATCGCCATTGTTGTGATCCGGCTTGCATTGCCCTATATCGTCCTGCATTTTGCCAACAAAAGCCTCGCGACCATGAACGGCTACTATGGGCACATCAACGATATCGACCTGGCCATTATCCGCGGCGCTTACAAGATAGACAGCATTTATATTAACAAAGAGGATTCTGTTACTCAAAAGCAAACACCTTTTTTTGCGTCCAAGGAGGTAGATCTCTCGGTGGAATGGAAATCGTTGTTTAAGGGCTCTATTGTGGGCGAACTGGTTTTCGACGGGCCTTATTTGCTGTTTACCAAAGATAAAGTGGAGCCTAAGGAAATCGTGAAGGACTCGGCCGATTTCAGGAAGGTGCTGGACAAGTTCATGCCGCTGAATATCAACCGATGCGAGCTGCGCAACGGCAAGATCCAGTATAAGGATTTCGGGACTACCCCGAACGTGGACATCGCCATGACCAACCTGCATTTGCTCGCCCAAAATCTGCGGAACAGCTATGATTCATCGGCCGTCCTCCCCGCGAACATTCACGCTACTGCGGACGTGTACGAAGGCAAACTGCGTTTCGATGCCAAGCTTAATCCGCTCGCCGACGCACCGACTTTCGATATGAGTGCCGAGCTGACCAATACCAACCTCGTAAAACTGAACGACTTTTTCCAGGCTTATGCCAAAATAGATGTCAACGACGGGCGTTTCGGGCTTTACACCGAGGTAGCGGCCAAAGACGAGGAATTTAAGGGATATGTGAAGCCTCTGATCAAAAATCTGGATGTTTTAGGAAAAGAAGACCGGAAAGATAACCTGCTTCAAAAGCTCTGGGAAGCCGTTGCCGGGGGCGCAGGTAAGCTTTTTGAAAATAAAAATAAGGACCAGGTCGCCACTAAGGTTCCGTTCCAGGGGCGGCTCGATGACCCCAAAACCAACATTTGGGTCGCAATTACGAGTATTCTTCAAAATGCATTCATCCACGCCATTCAGCCGACCATCGACAATGAGATCAGCATTGCGTCGGTGAAAGAGGACAAAAAAGATAAGAAGACCTTTCTGCAAAAGATCTTCTCCAAAGACGACGATAAGGCCAAGAAGGACAAAAAGGATAAGAAAAAAGGCAAATAGCTATTCCTGAGAGCCGGTATCGCCTTTTGTCAGTCCGGAGATCGCTCCTTTCTTGTGCTTGTGCAACCGCTGCGCGGCATCGATGGAATGCGAAGTGTGGATATCGTTGTCCGCCTCCGACATTTCGGCCAGTTTCTGGTAGAATTTACGCAGCACATCCAGTTCAGCTTCGCTCAGGTCCTCAATATCGACCATCCGGTTACTCGCAAAGCGGCTGGCGGCGATCAGTTCGTTAAGCTTCAACTGAATGGCTTTCGAATCTTTGTTTTGGGATTTCTGGATCAGGAAAACCATCAGGAAGGTTACGATCGTAGTTCCGGTATTGATCACGAGCTGCCATGTATCGGAATATTTGAAGATGGGTCCTGTGACGCCCCAAATTACTATGATGCCGAATGCTACGCCAAACGCCATGGAACTGCCCGTCCAGGCGGTGATACGGGTAGACATTCTCTCAAAAAAGTTGATTTTTCCTCTTTCCATAATTGTTTGTGTTGAGAAAGACAATGTCAGGTCTTTTCGGCTGAAATACTACTTCGTCCACTGATTTCCGCTCAAAAAAGCCGCTTCTAATGGATGCGATACCATCCTTTTTCACGTGTCAGCCGCCCGGCGTGGCGAGCCCATTAAAAATATGACAAAGATCATGTTTTTGAATAAATTAATTCGGTTTCTTTGTAGAAGTACTTCAATAATTTTACTCAACGTTATAAAAAAGGGCTTCTGTTTGGAAGCCCTTTTGTGTTAGTGATTCATTGCGGTCCCGGTAGCGTGACCACCGTGGTGCTCATGCTGGTCATCGGTTTTACCCACTTTATTATAATCTTTCAGCACCTTTTTCGATTCTTCGGTCCCGATCGCCTCCACGCGCTGGATCATGTAAGGCAGCATTTTAGGGAATTTCGATTTCCCGGCGAGCTGCAATGCACGTTTCGCATCGAGCGGTGCCAACGGTTCGGCGGCGTACCATTCCATGAGCGGCAGGTTATGGTCATCCTTGTCCTCGTCTTTCTGCACCAATGCGTCGAGCACATCCCAGCGCTGCGACGGGTCGAGGCGGAGCATTCCCGAGGTCAGGTAGAGCCTTACCAGCTTCGAATTGTCTTTTTGTGCCATTTCCGCAAACCTTTTCAGGGTTTCGGGCGACACGGACTTTTTCTCCGTCAAAAGCTGCACCGACCAGCTTCGGATATATTCGCTGTCATTCGAAAGCAGGTCTGCCAGCTCTTTTTCTGTTAATCCATTTGTCACATGGAGCGTCCACAATGCGCGGAGCTTGCGGGTTTCGTCCGGATTTTTGGCCAGTATTTCTTTCAATGCCTTATGCACCTTTTTGTCAGGCCCGCGCTCCTGCAAAATCGTGCGCGCCTGACGCACGTACCACTCATTGGTATTCAACTGATAATTAACCAGTTCCATATCCGAAGCTTTGGACAAATCAACCTGTACCCATTTGTCATTGTCATGGCTTATTTTGAATATCCGGCCCATCGTTTTGTCGTGAACGTCGGGGTTAGGGCTGTGGCATTGGTTTTTGTCGTACCAGTCGATCGCCCACACGGAGCCGCTTGCGTCGTATTTAAAGTTGAGCCACTGCGACCAGGAGTCGTTCATGGCCATGAAGTCGTTCTTATGCGTTGCCTCATACCCGGAGCCTGAGCGCGTCAGATGGTCGATATTGAGGCGGGCGCCGTTGATATTATTCATAAAAATATCGTTGCGGTATTCCTTCGGCCAGCTGTTGCCCAGGTAAATCATCGCTCCTGCATGCGCGTGCCCGCCGCCAGCCGAGGCCGAGCGGAAGTTGCCTGCGTGCGGCCCGCGCTCGCCCACCCAGTGCACGTGATCGGCAATGGTTTTGATGTCGTCGTAAGTGTACGGGTTGAAATGCTTGCCCGCCTGCCGCTGGTAGCGCGCGCCCTGGATCACGTGGTACATATGCGGGATCACACACACGGTAATGAACGGGTGCCCGTAATCGTTGAAATCGATGCCCCACGGGTTACTCGATCCTTCTGCGAATACCTCGAACTGATGGGAAGTCGGGTGGTAGCGCCACACGCCTGCATTGATTTTCGTTCTTTCGGAATCCGGCGTGCCGGGCTTGCCGACGTTCGAATGCGTAAATACGCCGTGCGTTCCGTAGATCCAGCCATCCGGCCCCCAACGAAGGTTATTGAGCACCTCG
This sequence comes from uncultured Dyadobacter sp., assembly GCA_966211825.1. Taxonomy (GTDB): domain Bacteria; phylum Bacteroidota; class Bacteroidia; order Cytophagales; family Spirosomataceae; genus Dyadobacter. The sequence continues at coordinate 13,160 of CBIHPQ010000009.1, forward strand.
TGGGTGTCTTCGAGCCCCCAGCCATCAAGCAATATCTGCGGTGGCCCGGTAGGTTTGTCGTTTTTAAAATCAGCAGGAATAAACAACAGGTTAGGCGCCGAGCCGAGCCAAACCCCGCCCATTCCCACTTCGATACCGCTTATGAGGTTAAGGTTTTCTGCAAACACCTTCCGTTTATCGAGCGTACCGTCGCCATTCGTATCTTCAAAAATCAGGATTTTGTCCCTCCCCTGGCCTTCCGGGGCGCGTACCGGATAGGTATGCCCCTCTACGACCCAAAGCCTCCCGCGGGAATCGATTGTGAAACTGATCGGCCTGATAATGTCCGGCTCAGCGGCAGCAAGCGTGATCTTGAAGCCCGGAGGAGGCGTCATCGCCTTGGCAGCGTCTTTTCCCGACAAGCCTGCATTCAACACAGGATCCAAAGGCGGAAGGATGATGATATCCTTCGGTTTCAGCTCATTGGGAAAGTTTGGGCGGCTGGCATACAAACGGAAATCATCGAAATTGATGTGCGCCCATTTGTCGTTGGCGATGTAAGGGATTTGCGAAATGCCCGTCTCGTTATCGACAATGCGGATAAAAATCTCCTTGTTCAGATAAGGTTGCAGATCCACCACCGCGGGCTGCAATGTAGCCCTTCCCTGGCCGGTAATATGGTAAATCACCTTATTATCCGCCGCCGTAACGATTTCCACGCGCGTGTCCTGCAATGCGCCACCCGACACGCGGAATGCTGCGAAAGGCTGCGTCACCTGGAAAGGAGCGGACGTCAGTGTACCTGTTTGTTTATAATTAAGCGTCCCCCCGCTGCTCAGGAAGTATTTTCCTTCATAGCCAATGCTCATTTCCTTTTCGTGAACGGGGGAAGGGTCCGAACTGAAAAGCGCATGGGTGAATGCATCGCCGGTTGCAGTCCAGTTTTTGAGATCCCCCGTTTCAAAACCCAGGTTCAGCGGCTGACCGTCCTTCACAGGCAGCTGACCGGCCACAGTTTCATTTGAAATAACCCCTTCCACTACCTCAAAACTCCCTACCATACCCGCAGCACGGTGCCCGGGCACGGAGCAGTAATAGGTGTCGCTCTGCTCGGCTTTGAAAGTAATGCTCGTACTGGTGCCTTTTTCGATGATCACCTTGCTTTTGATGCCCAGCTTTTCCAGCGCGATATCGTGCGTCATCAATTCGCCATTGGTGATCGTGATCCGGACACGGTCGCCTTTGTTAGCCTTTAATGTTGGGTTTCGGGCGCCGTCTTTGGCAAAAAAACCCAGCATGGTCGCTTCCAGCGCGTAGTCACGGTCGAATTTTTCAGTGCTTTGTGTGGTATTGGTCTGCTGCGCAAAGGCATCCTGCGCGGGGACTGTCACCATGGCCAATGCCAGCGGGACGAGGATGTGTGTCAACCTTATCATATTCATATGTTTAGGAAATTCCCTTTCAAAAGTTGAGGAATAAAGGAAGGCAACACCGGGTTTATACTTATTAGCCATCATCAGGCGGAATGAGAAAAAATTCACTTTTAAATTTGAAAAAATTCGTATATTTAGGAACTCAATGTCGTTTCCTATGAAAACCTCTGCTCAACCCGGTTCAGGATTGAAATCTAAATTCAACCACATTGAAATGGACAGCAATTTCTCCATTGTGCTATCTGCCCGCAAAGGCCTGCACACCAAAGTTTTCTATGATTTCGCGGAAGCTATCAAAATGCCCGAAAGGCGGTTGGCTGCGATCATGAATGTATCAGCCCGCACCATTAGTAATTATAAAGAAGCGAAAAAGACCTTGGAGCCGCTTTATGGCGAGCATCTTCTGAAACTGATCGCACTATTTGAAAAAGGCGAAGAACTCTTCGGAAACGTCGATGAGTTCAACTACTGGCTGCAAAAGCCTTTCTGGAATTCGGTGGAAAAGCCCGCTGACTGGCTGTCAACCGGTGGCGGTGTGGATTTTCTGAGCGAGGAGCTTGATAAAATGGCCCAAGGTTATCCGGCGTAAAAGATGCTTGTATTCCGGATCGTCCACAAGCTTTATGCCAACACATTGTTCGCTTCCGGCATGCGCGGAAGATGGAACAGTGCAGGCAATAAGGTGATTTACGCATCCGAAACCATTCCGCTCGCATTGCTGGAAAACCTCGTAAGAAGGCAGGGCGTCGGGTTCAACAGGGATTTCAAAATCATGTTTATCAAATTACCTGGTGACGCCATCATTGAAGCCGTCACCGAAAGCAACCTGGAAACAGGATGGCGCGATCCTAACGACTATTCGCAATGCCAGCCGCTGGGTGACAAGTGGTTCAATGCAGGCGAAGCGCTCGCGCTCAAAGTACCTTCGGCGGTAATGCCGCTTGCATTCAATTTTGTGATCAGCACCGTCCACCTCGACTTTCCACGCGTGCAGCTTATCGACGTCACCGACCTGGTACCGGACGGGCGGATCGAAGATATTTTAAAGAAATATTCCTCAGCAATAGACGCCTAGCCCTATTTGCCGGCAGCAGCCTGGTTTTCAGCAATCCGTAATCCGATGACCTTCCTGATCGTATCCAGCGGCAAGGGCTTATTCAAAGGGAAGTGTACCGAGCTTTTCGATCCCTTGTAGCCTGACAGTTCGCCCGCAAGCGCCTCGAAAATCCTTTCGGTAACGGGGTAGAGCGCCACATGTTTTTTCCATCCTGCAAAATAAATGAGGTATGTCCCGTTTAAACTGAATGTAGGGATGTCGTATGAAATGCTCTCAGTAGCATCCGGCGCGGCATTTCTGATTACCTCGCGGATTTCCTGTAATACTTTCTGCACATCTTCCGGAAAGCTTGCAATGTATTCGTCTATCGAGCTGGATTTTCCGGCCGCCATATTCCTCCTGGTTAGTAAACTGAGAAGTTAGCAAAGTTTTGGATTTTTCTCCAACAAGTTTCCCGCTGCCGGCTACACAATAAACTTGCACCCTGCTCAATCATCGATGCCGGCCTGGTCTTCCGGATTTGTAAAACTTTGAGAATTATTAATGCTGAAAGGTCATTCGATCGGGAATTCGCTGTAAGTTTAGCAAAGTTACTTACCCTAAACTTCCATTAGCCAATCCTTTGATCGTGAACCTGAAAACCTTCCCACCAAGCTGCTATCTTTTCGCGGTGCTGCTTTGCGTAACGAATATTGCATTTGCACAGAAACCCGCCCTTTCCGGGGAAATAAAAGGAGTAGGCAAAACACCGATCCAGTTTATTTACCGACAAGACGGAAAAACAAAAAGGGATACCGTCTACGCGACCAACGACCGATTTTCCTACACGCCCCAGCCGAGCGACGACGGCACTTTCGACGTGCTCATCCGCTATCCGCGCTGGATCGGCCTTTGGTACGAGCATGCAGCGCTGACGCTTTCAGGTTCGGCGGACAAACCTTACCAGTTGTCTGTTAAAGGCGGCCCTGAAAACGACGCCGCGACGCATTATAATGAAACCATCCGCTGGGTTTATCTCGACAAAAAAGCCGCCGCATCCGCCGACGCCATTGAAAATCTGAACAGGGAAGAGCAGAAGAAAACCATACAGTTTATCCGTGAAAACCCATCGGTAAAGATCAGCGCGCAGCTGCTTACAGACCTGACTTACCGGGAAGATATTTCACCGGACGAACTGGAAGGTCTATACAAAAAACTGGCCCCTGTTATTCAAAAAAGCCCGCAGGGGATTGATGTGGCGAAGCGGATAGAGGTCGTCAGGAACCAGCCCGCGAAAGGCAGGCCTGCTCCCGATTTCCAGCTTCCATCCGCTGACGGAAAAAACGTGTCGCTTTCGGCCTACAAAGGCAAATATGTGCTGCTCGATTTCTGGGGGCATTGGTGTGGGCCGTGCATCAAGGCGATGCCTGCGCTACGGGGCCTGCATGAAAAATATTCCGAAAAACTGACCATAATAGGCATTGCCGCCGAACATGCCGACGACCGCGACACCTGGCTGAAAACGATTGCCAAACACCAGGCCGGCTGGGTGCAGCTATCCGAGTTCAAAGGTGATAAAGGTGACGTGAACACGACCTATAACATTGTCCAGTTCCCGACCTATTTCCTGCTCGATCAAAAAGGCATTGTACTAGGCAAAGTCAATGATATAGCGTCGGTTGAGCAACTGATTTCCGGCCTTGGCGACCTGTAAGTATTAACCCCAAACCTGCCTCGCAGGAATGCATTATTTTATGTTTAAAACCAAACTATCCCTTATTACGCTGGCCATCGTAGCCAGCGGCAGTCTTTTTGCATTAAAAAGTAAAAACCAACCAGAAACACCGAAAGCCGCCAAACGTCCCAACATCATTGTGATCCTGGCCGATGATATGGGCTATTCCGACATGGGCTGCTACGGCGGCGAGGTGCACACGCCCCATCTCGACTACCTGGCCAAAAACGGCCTGCGTTACCGGCAGTTTTACAACACCTCGCGCTGCTGTCCTACGCGGGCGTCCCTGCTCACGGGCCTGTACAACCAGCAGGCGGGTATCGGCAAAATGACCGAAGCCGAAAATCAACCGGGTTATCAGGGACGTATCACCGAAAACACCGTGACCCTCGCGGAAGTGCTCAAAACGGCGGGTTACAATACAGGAATGACCGGGAAATGGCACGTTTCCAATACATTTACCCAAAAGACGCCGCAGGAGCAGCTCGCCTGGCTCAACCACCAGAAGGATTTCGGGCCGTTCTCGCCGGTAGAACAATATCCTACCAGCCGCGGCTTCGATAAGTTTTTCGGGACGATCTGGGGGGTGATCGATTTCTTCGATCCTTTCAGCCTTGTGAATGGCAAGGAGGCCGTTAAAAATGTTCCCAAAGATTACTATCACACCGACGCCATTAACGATACGACGGTCGCCTATATCCAGGAGTTCTCCAAATCGGATAAGCCATTTTTCCTGTATGTAGCCCAAAATGCGCCGCACTGGCCGCTGCAAGCAAAACCCGAGGAAATCGCTAAATACAAGGATACTTACAAAAGCGGCTGGGAGGCGATCAGAAAGGCGCGTTACGAGCGAATGGTTAAGATGGGCCTGATAGATCCAAAAGTGACCAAACTACCCGAAACAGCGCCAGGTGCCCTCAAATGGGAAGAGAACCCCGACCGCGAATGGGACGCGATGGCGATGGCGGTCCACGCCGCGATGATCGACCGGATGGACCAGGGAATAGGCAGAATCATCGAAGCACTGAAGCAAACCGGCGAGCTCGATAACACGCTGATCCTCTTCATGACCGACAATGGCGCGAGTCCCGAAATCTGTGCGAAATACGGCCCAGGCTTCGACCGCCCGAGCGAAACACGCGACGGCCGCAAGATCGTCTACGCCACCGAAAAACAGGTAATACCAGGCCCGCAAACGAGCTATGCGTCCATCGGCCCCCGCTGGGCGAGCGTCGCCAATACCCCCTATCGTTATGCCAAAGCGGAGTCGTTCGAAGGAGGCGTCAATACGCCGGTGATCGCATTCTGGCCGAAGGGTATTAAGGCTAAAAAAGGCAGTTTCAGCGATCATACGGGTCATGTAATGGACCTGATGGCGACGTTCTGCGAGCTGTCGGGAGCTGAATATCCGAAGCAGTTTAAGAACAATTCCATCAAGCCTACAACCGGTACGAGTATCGTAGCCTCCTTTAATGGCAAACCGTCGAAAGGCCATTCTGAGCTGTTCAACGAGCATTTCGGGGCTCGGTATGCAAGACAAGGCAACTGGAAGCTCGTTTCGCCCGCGGCGGATTCTACCTGGCAGCTCTACGATCTTTCAACGGACCATTCGGAAACCCAAAACCTGGCGGCCGCCAATCCTGAAAAAGTAAAACACCTGGCAGGTCTCTGGCAGCAATGGGCCAATACCCACCAGGTGTATCCCAAACCGGGCAAACCGGCCCCGGCCAAATAAAAGGTTTTCAACGTCCCTGGCTGCCGCCGGCATTAATTACCATCGAACTGGTGGTAAAATTTGTTATTTCCGGCTCAGTACGCAACCTTCCCTTGTGTATGACGCAGGGAGGTGGAAGTTTTGTGAGACCACCCATTGGGATGCGTTTCACAGCACCAGCTTATACCCCCTCCCTCTGATATTAATAATCTGAATCTTAGGATCCTCCCGCAGATACCTCCTTAGTTTGGTGATGAAAACATCCAGGCTGCGGCCGTTGAAAAAGGAGTCGTCGCCCCAGAGCTCGGTAAGGACTTCGCTGCGGCCGAGGACCTGGTTACGCTGCTGGTATAGCTTGCGCAAAAGCTCGGATTCGCGGTGCGATAAGGTAACTTCCCGGTCGTCGACGGAGAGTTTTTGCTTCGCCGGGTCGAAGAGGTAGCGCCCTATCGCCAGCGTACCGTTCGTGTTTGTGCGGGAAGCGCCCACACGCAGGAGCGCATTGATGCGCACGATCAGCTCGTCCAGGCTGAAAGGCTTTTTGAGGTAATCATTTCCTCCCAGTTCAAATCCCCGCACAACATCCGCCGTCTGCGATCGGGCCGTGAGGAACATAATCGGGACATGGGGATCGTCGCGACGGATGTGCTCCGCCACCGTGAAACCGTCCATATCCGGCATCATGACGTCGGCCACGATGATATCGGGCTGGTGCAGGCGGAATTGTTCGAGGCCGTCGGCCCCGTTGGCGGCATAAATCACATTAAACCCTCTGTAAACCAGGCTATCTTTTACAATCAGGCCCAGCGCGGGTTCATCCTCAATGAATAATACCGTAGCCATTTTTCAGAATTTTAAAACAAAAGCACTTCCCTTTCCGGGTTCGCTCGCCAGACTGATACTGCCGCCGTGTTTCTCCACCACCTGCCGTACATAGGCCAGCCCCAGGCCGAAACCTTTCACCTGATGCAAATCACCCGTCGGGACACGGAAGAAGCGATCGAACACAGATGCCTGGTAAGCTTTTGGAATCCCGATCCCGTTGTCGGCAACGGTCAGTTGCCAGCCATGAGACTCCTGTTCGTAGTTGAATGAGATGGTCACCCGGTCGTAGGAATACTTGATCGCATTGTCGATGAGGTTATTGATCACATTTCCAAAATGCATCCGGTCGACCTGCACCATCGTTCCAAAAGGGATATGCATATTGAAAATCACCGTCTTCGCTGCTTTGATCCTGTGATTTGCCGCCAGTTCGCACAGCATTTCGGCCAGGCTTACCGTTTCCGTGTTGAATTCCAGTTCCTGCCGGTCCTCCACCGCCAGGTTCAATACCTTTTCGACCAGGTCCGACAGTCTTTGCAGGTTGTTCTGGGAAATATGCAGGTATTCTTCCGTTTTACGCGGGTCTTGCAACGCCCCGAAATGCAGTAACGCGTCGACGGCCGCGGTTACGGTCGCGATCGGCGTTTTCAGTTCATGGGTCATATTATTGATGAAGTCGTTCTTGATATCCGAGAGCCTTTTCTGCCGCAGGATCGTTCGCAGCATGAATACGAAACAGCCCGTAGTCAGCAACAAAAGCAGCAGCGAACAACCCAGCAACCAACCCATTCGCCGGAGAAGGTATGGGACAGGCGTATCGAAAGTAGCCTGCACGAATAAATGCCGCACGGGATTGATCGGTAGCGGCAGGGTTATGAACTGGCCATCGTCTTGTTCTTTTAAATAAACACCATTATAAATGATGACATTATCGGCACCGGGTCGCGGGAGAATCTTCAAAGTGTCGATTTTGAAGGCTGCATCGATGTTTCGCCGCGACAATTCCGCACGGTAATCTAAATAGAGCCTGCGCAAGTCCACCCGCCTGCCTTCCTTCCATTCCTGCACGACAACCCTGGAAATGCGGCGTGCGAGCGTATCTGCAGGCGCAACGGCTACACTATCGTTATTGAATTGATAATAGAAGCGCGCCGGGGCCCGTACACCCGACCGCCTTACCAGTACACGCGACTCACCAGGCGGCGGGCCCGGGGCGCCAGGGATATTTTTCCTCAACAGCCTCCGCGCATTATCGAACTGGTGCCCCTCTACCACCTGGAATAGCGCATCCTGAACCGAGTTACCAAATTGTTCCCGGTTGATCTGATAGGTAGTCCAAAGCCAATAGCCCTGGAATGCATTGATCGCAACAATGCAGGCGGTCATCAGCCAGAAGATCGATCGGATACGGCGGTTCGTCATACCGCAAAGCTAAGCTTTCCCCGCAGATGATTTCCGGGGCCTTAACACTATTTAACACAAAATAGCATTGGTTAATAAGGCATTCTACAGTGCCAGCGAAATGGCCGGGGATTCCTTCCGGTGGAAGATTCTGACGCCGTCCAGCTCCTTTACCAACCGGTAATGACGCTGCACATATTCCCGCACGACCGGCACTTTATCGTGCGGAAGAAACAAATGTCCCCGCTCCGAATATTCGGGGATCATCGCTTCGACGAAGATCTTCGGTTTGTTTTCCTCCATATCTTCCAGGAAGTCGCGCGTCCAGTTCGGGACCAGCGGCGAATTCATCGAAAAGTGGAAGGTGTGCACGTCGCGGTAACCCATGGGCCGCTGCGCGCTCACAAGCAACCCGTCGCGCCAGCCCCACACCACCACCGGATCGGTGGATCGGCTGTGTTTCATTATGTGGCCTACGACCTTCCTGTCCGTATCGGTACGCTTGTCGTAAGCAATATCCGGTTGGAGGTATTTCAGGCTGACGGTCGTCTGCACCAGTCCTCCCATCAACAGAAAACCCAGTGCATAACGGCGTACCAGCGGCAGGCTGACAGACAGAAACAATGCATTAAAAATCAGGAGCGGGACAAACAGGAACAGTTTGTAATGTTCAAAATTGTTGCCCGACTGCAACACGGCATAGATGCTCAGCAGGAGAAGCAAAAAAGAGAATACGAATGGCATCCGGTTATCCCTCCATGCCGGGACCCATTGTTTGAATGCCAAAACCGGCAGGGTAACCGCTAGCATTACGAGTGTCAGAACGTAAATGCCGGAACTGGTTGCATAGAAAATAAAACGAACGGCGCGGACGGGATTGAACCGCTCGGCCATCGGCATGGAAGAAAACTGGGTGGTGAACGAATAATAAAAGTAGTTCCAAAAATAGTTGTTCCAGAACACATCCAGTTTGCCCAGGAGGCCATAATAGACGTTCAGCAGGATGGTCGGCAAAAGGCAGCCCGATACCAGCGCGGCTATGTTTGGCCAATCGCGGCGCTGCGCCATACTCAGTAACAAGAATGCCCCCGTGAGCAATCCCATGGGCGCATTCTGGAACTTGGCGTAAACCAGGCTTCCCAGTAATATACCTGTGGCAACAGCGACGACCGGGCTCGTCCATCGCTGGTAGAGGTACAAAAAGAACAAAGTCACGCCCGCCGTTACCATGAAAATACTGTTATGCTCGGAATTGTAGGCGGCAAAAATGTGGCAGATCGTAGCGAGGAAAAGTGCAAGGCTCCAACTGATGATCAGGCTTAAATTCCTTCCCGCGAACAGCTTGCAGATCTGGTACAGCAGCACAACCGTACCACTCCAGAGAAGCAGGCCGATGATCTCTGCGCTGCTGTAATTCACCGGCATTCCTGCCCACGAACCTGCGAGCAGCGGGAATACGGTAAGCGGCCGCGCATCAGTGTAATTGAGTAATGTCCAGAATTTATCGGGGTAATGGTTGATGGCGATCACCGCGCTCAGCCATGTGCTGGTATCAATATCATACTCTTTTTCGCGCAAAAACGGCATCCTCACCACCCATACCGACACCAGCATCACCGTCAGGACCACTGCCGCCCTCTTCCCGGAAATCTCGCGGCCCGGGCCTTTCACGTACCCTATGAAAACCCACAAACTTGATAGGAAAAAGATGATAAACAGCAACAGTTTAAAGTAGATGGTATAAACCATTAGTAAACAGAGAGTTGTTGAGTTGGATAAACCAAGATAAGCATGCATTCCTGGTAACGTGCAATCGAATGTAACTTTTCTTAGTTTCCGGCACGAAACTGGCATTGTGGCAGTTTTTGATTGAATTCTGGCGGGATTTCGACCTTTAACACTACTTAACACTAAATAGCAGAACCTTACAAACCGTCATCTGACCTTTGATCCGTAAAATCAAAAACCAGGTGACATTATGAAAAAGCTTCTTTCAATCATCGCGCTGCTATTTGCGGCCGCCCCGGACCTGCTCGCACAAGCCTCCGGGCAAATCAGTTATGAAGTCGTGCGGAAGATCGACCAGTCGCGGCTGCGTTTTATGGTCAATGGCGAAGAAGTGAAACAGGGCGACCCCAACTTCCCGACCGACGTTCCCGACACACGCACAATCGGCCAGAAAGTGACTTTCGCGGGCAATTTCGTACGGGAAAACCGCGATGAGGAAAACATGATGAAAAGGGTCGTGATGGAAGCCGGCGGAATGGAGCGCGTCACCAACGCGGGTCGTCCGTTTGAAGAATATACGGTAACCGACATCGCAGGTCAGAAGATCCTGACGTTCGTAACTGTCGGCAGCGACAAAGAGACCCATACCTACAAAACCGAAGCGCCTATCGAACCGACGCCCGGGTGGCAGCTCACGCAGCAGACCAGGAAAATAGCTGGTTATTTATGCCAAAAAGCAGTGGTGAATTACCACAAAGAGCCGTACGCGGTGTGGTTTACGACTGAACTGCCGCTGCGCTATTCGCCTGTTCCCGCCCTGACGCCCGAAAAAGGGGTTGTATTACTCGTGGAAGGAAGCCGCGAGCAGTTCAGGGCAACGAAAGTAAGCATGGGCAAGGTAGAGGAAAAATCCGTTATGCCCGATAGTAAGGCAGAAAGCGTCAGCCCTGAGCAGTTGACGGATATCCGCCAGAAAGCAACGGCTGATTTTCACCAAAAAATGGGACCCGGTGGTGGAGGCATTTAAACTGGTTTGCTGCTTGCTGCTGCTTTCGCTCTCGCCCCTTATGGCCCAAAAAACGCCTCCGGCGGGCGAAATCACCGGTACCGTGCTCGACTCGGTCTCCCGAAAGCCGCTGCGAATGGCGTCGGTGTCGCTGCTTCACGCCCGCGACTCCGCCTACGTGAGCGCAACGATTACGAATGGCGACGGCCATTTTCAGCTTCGAAAGGTGGCTCCTGGCTCCTACCGGATACTAGTCACTTTTTTGGGTTATAAAAATTTATCCTGGCCGGTCACTGTCAGCCGCGATACGCCCGCCGACGCCGGGACCTTGCTTATGACCGAGCAGGGCACCCAGCTGAGCGAGGTGGTAATCAGGCAGGAAAGCCCGCCGGTAACCATCAAACAGGACACGATCGAATTCAATGCGGGCTCATTTAAAACGCAGCCGAATGCGCAGGTAGAGGAATTGCTGCGCAAGCTGCCGGGCGTAGAAGTTGCTCGCGACGGATCGATCAAAGCCAATGGGCAGGCTGTAAACAAAGTGCTGGTGGATGGCAAACCGTTTTTTGGCAACGACCCCAAAATGGCGACTCGCAACCTCCCCGCCGACATTGTCGATAAGGTGCAGATGTACGATCAGTCGTCCGATCAATCCCAGTTTTCGGGTGTGGACGACGGCGACCGCGAGCGGACGATCAACATTACCATCAAGAAGGACAAGGGAAAAGGGTATTTCGGGCAGAATGCATTGGGCGCAGGCCCTTCGAATGGCGACCAGCCGGCGCGGTACCAGGCCAGGCTGAACGTAAACCGGTTTAACAACCACAACGGCGGGCCCAACAGGCAGCTTTCGGTTATTGGACAGGCCAATAATCTCAACCAGCAGAATTTCTCGATGTCGGACGGTAACCTTCCGATGCCTGGCTCGGGCGGTCCGCAATTCGTAGGCCAGCCGGGCGCCGGTGGTGGTGACGGTTCATTTGCACCTTCCAACATCGTCGAAGTTGCCGCACTGGGTGCCAATTACCGGACGGAAAGCAAGACTGTTAAATGGGGCAAGCGCGCGGAAATGGCTGCCAGCTATTTTGCCAACCGCGCCGTGACGACGACCGACCAGCAAACCCGCCGCGAAAACATCCTACCCGGTCAGTCATTTCTTATCGACCAGAACAATTATTCCAAAAACACCATGCTCACACACCGCATCAACGGCCGCTTCGACCTGCCGATCGATTCGCTGACCAGCCTGCGGTTCACGCCGAATGTGAGCTTTCAAAGCAAGGATTTTCTCAGTAAAAACAGCAGTTTTTCATACCGCTCGCCGACAGATTCCCTTAACAAAGGCCTCACGAACTACGATCTTGACGGAACAGGTTGGAATGGCTATAATAACCTGCTGTTGATGCGCAAGTTTGGAAAGGAAGGCCGGTCCCTTTCCGCAAATCTGAACTCGGTGCTGACCACCGGCAAAACAACAGCCTACAACCGGTCGGATAATGTGTTTTTTGATACATTGACCACCGGCCCACAGCAACGCATAGACCAGCGCAATGCGCAGAACCAGTTCGCATTGCAGAATACGGTGAACGTTTCTTTCACCGAACCCATTTCTTTCACGCAAAAACTGGAAGTCAGGTACGCTTACAGCAACAATTTCGGCAAGCTGCTTCGGGATGTGACCGACAGAAGCGAGGAAACGAACGGTTACGACAAACAGGACAGCCTGCTGAGCAGAAATTTTGCCAGTACCTTTGAAACCAACCGCCTGGGCGCCACGTTCCAGACGCGGCGCCTGCGCTACACGTTCGCATTGGGCGCCGACGCGCAGCTCGCCTCCCTTCGCCCGCTCGACAGGTCGACGGACGCGGGTTACCGCTCCCGGTACACCTATTTAATGCCCAATGCGCTTTTTTCCTATACATTTCGGGGAAACAAAAACCTGCGGCTGCAATACCGGACGCGGGTTGTATCGCCCGGCATTACCCAGCTGATACCAGCCGCCGACAACTCGAATCCGCTTAATATTACCGTTGGAAATCCGGCATTGCGGCCCGAGTACTATCATAATCTCACACTTACATTCAGCGCGTCGGCGCGCGGCGGGGAGGACAACCTGTTTGTTTTTGGTAGTGTCAATCAAAGTAACAACCGCATCGGCTCGTCTACGGGCACCAACGACTCGGGCGTTCAGGTTACCAGGCCGATCAATACGGGCGGTTTTGTCTCTGCAAATGGGTTTGTTTCCCTTGGCAAAAAGATCCAGCCATTGCGGTTGTCGGTCAACCTGAGCACACAGGGAAGTCTCGCCCGCAATACCAACCTTATCAATGCATCGGACAATGTGACCACATCAACGACCATCGGGCAGGGAGTCCGTCTGCAATCCAACTACAACGGCCGGATCGACTATGGCCTGAGTGCGCGCATTACGTACCAGCAGGCGAGGTATTCGCTTTTATCTCAACAAAATGCGCAGTTCTGGTCGCAATACGCGACGGCCGATATCCACCTGCAATTGCCCGGAAATATGACGCTTGAAACAGACCTTACCTACACCGGCAACACGGGCCGCGCCGAGGGCTACAATCAGCGATTCCTGCTATGGAATGCATCACTCGCGAAACAATTCCTGCGTACGAAGCAAGCCGAGGTACGTTTGCAGGTTTTCGACCTCCTGAACCAGAACCGCAGCCTGGTCCGGAATCCGGGCGACACCTATATCGAAGATGTTCGCAGCCGCGTTTTGAAACGCTACTTCGTGATCAGCCTGGTCTATAACCTCCGAAAGTTTGGCGTGTAGCTTTTAGCGGGCAAGTGAGAAGTTGTGTAAATACAAAAAGCGTGTCATAGCAGCCCATGACACGCTTCTACACTACTGTTCGTTTATCGGCTTATTATTCTGTCTTAAATCTGCGGAATTTGTGCAGCCAGGAAATGATGTTCCGGCCGTGCACAATCGTAAAATTAATTCTATAATACAAATAACAAATATTTCGCATGCTATTTTTTTGGAACAAGCGAAAGGCGCTTATTACTTGCGGGCGTCGCGGGGGAGATAACCGAATTTTTTCTTGAATGCAGCCGTGAAATGCTGGGGATTTTTGTAGCCCGAAAGTGCGGCAATCTCACCAATGGAGAGCACCGAGCCGGGGTCGAGAATGTTTCGGCGGGCTTTTTCCAGCCGGGTATCGGTGATGTACCCGAAAATGGTCGTTCCAAAAAGCTCCTTGAAACCTTCCTGCAACTTCGTGCGGTTGAGCCCGGCCACGCGGGCAAGCTCCTCGATCGAGAACGGATCGTCGATATTGCGCAACAGAAGGTCTTTTACTTCGTACAATTTATCGATATCCGACCGTTTCAGGCTCTTTTTACCTTCTTCGCCCGCATTGATCTGGCTGATCTGCAAGGTAAGCAGCTCTACAACTTTGGCTTCCACATAAAGCTTTTTCAACGAACCGTTGTACGGACAATCCCGGACGTCGGCCAGGAGCCTGTTCATCGCGGGGGTGACGGGGAAGCTGCGGTTGCCCATTACCGCCGGCTGGTTTTGCTCGATGCTCTTGCCAAAATCCCGCAGCACTTCCAGGTCGTTGTGAAAAAGCCTGCGCAAAAAGCCAAGCGAGAGTTCAATCTCGACGCTGTACGACAGCGGCTTTTTCAAATAATGCAAATGACCTTTCAGCGAGGGATAGAAAAGCAGTGAATGCGTACCGCCGTAAATCACCGTTTCCACCTCCGATTTGGCTTTGGGAAAATACAGGCAACCGCTGGTCGAAAGCTCGAAGTGCATTTGGAGGTATGGGAAATCACTTTCGATAATCTGCACGAGGTCGCGGTCCAGCTCACCTTCAATCATCGAGAATATCATCCCCGGGCAAAAGATCCGGTGAATGCGCGAATGCATGCCCAGGTAATGGTACTCGTACTTTTCTTCCCATATCCCCGACCGGTCGTCCACGCCGAAGCCCTCGGAGTATCCTCTCTCGAAGTTGAGTTCCGCAAATTCTTCCGATCTGAATACGATTTTCATCAAACTCTGTTTTTGGCGGCATTAATACTGCTTTCGGCGTTAACCGGACCCGGGGTCAGATAGGTACATTTGCCGTTATTTTTAAACAGTCTTAATTAAGTAAAAGTAATACATCGTTGAAACCTTTCCTCCTCCTGTTACGATTTTTTGTTACCGCAGCGATTTTTCTGCCGATAACTTCCTATGGACAAGACATTTACAAAATACAAGGAATCATAAAGGACAACCGGGGCGAACCGCTGATCGGCGCCTCGGTAGCCATCGAGGAGATGAACCTCCATGAAATTACCAACGAAAAGGGACAATTCGCATTGACGGTACCGCGCCGCAGCAGCTACATGGTGAGCGCGCAGCACATCGGTTTTAAGAAGGTAAAGCACACGATATCGTTCGCCAACGTCGGCAACCCGTTGACATTTACATTGCAGGAAGATCAGACGCAGCTTTCGGAAGTCCAGGTAACCGGCCGTACAGAAACCCAGGCAGCGAAGCTCCAACCCATCAAAGCAGAGATTATCAATACCAAAGCAGTTCAGGAACAGCCTTCTACACTCGTCGAACTGATGAACCGCTCGGCTGGCATCCGCATCCGTCAAACGGGCGGGCTTGGTTCCAGTGCGGGACTGATGATGAACGGGTTTCAGGACCGGGCTATCAAGAATTTCAAGGATGGTATTCCAATGGATTACCTGGGTGCAGGCTACAACATCTCGCTCGTACCTGTAAACATGCTCGAACGCGTGGAGGTGTACAAGGGCGTGCTGCCCACAGGCCTGGGCGCAGATGCGCTGGGCGGGGCGGTGAACCTGGTCACGAAGAAATCGTTGTACCGGTATGCCGAAGCGTCGTATGAGATCGCGTCGTTCAATACCCACCGTGCGTCGCTGAATGGCCTTTACACCGACTCTACAAGGCATTTCTTTATCGGCGCCGACGCATTTCTGAACCGTTCCGACAATAATTATAAAGTGGATGTGACAGTGACCGACCATGAAACGGCGGCACGCAGCGAGGCCGAAGTGCGGCTTTTTCATAACCAATTCACCAACTATTATGCCGAAGCCTACGGCGGGCTGACAGGCCTGCGCTGGGCAGATGAGCTGCGCGTGGGCGTTACCTGGTTCCGCATTAACCGGCAAAACCAGTACGGATCGTCGATGTCGCAGCCATTCGGCGCGGCGGTGAGCAGGCAATATTCCCTCATCCCTACCCTGCGCTACCGGAAAGCATTCAACCGGCTGAGCCTGGATCAGTTCCTGACGGCCAGCAATATCCACGTCGAGCAGGTCGACACCGCCCGCGGTACTTACGACTGGTACGGCAACTTCATTCCCAGCCCGTCGCGTATGGGCGAAATAACGGTGGACGGGTCTCTTTCAAACATGACATTTTCCTACTTCACCTCGCGGACGAACCTGGGTTACCGGCTCAGCGACGCGCATAAGGCGGAGATTAACGTAGTTTCTACCAGCATCGGTCGAGATGGCCGCGATCCACGGGGCCTGAAACTTCCGGAAACCGGCGAGGACATTCTTTCGCTCCCGGCCAGCTACAACAAGTTCGTGGCCGCTGCCGGCCTGCAATCGGTTTTTTGGAATGAAAAACTAACCAACAACCTCATTGCCAAATATTATTATTACAATACCTCGACCATTAATGTGGACGTGTACGGCACCGCATTGGGAGAGCACCGGTACGCTTCCAACCAAAGCTTCGGTATCGCGGAGGCATTGAAATTTGTACTTACGCCGGCCACGTTTTTCCGCGTATCCGCCGAAGCTGCCACGCGCCTGCCCGAGCAGGACGAGATGTTCGGGGACGGCAATTTTCACCGGTCCAACTTTTTGCTGAAACCGGAGAAAAGCGTCAACATCAACGCCGGTTTCCGGACAGAGAAGCGCAATGCTTACAATCTGGAAATCAATACATTTTACCGCATTACCCGCGACCTGATCCTGAAAGTACCGATCGACTTTCTGTTTACCCAAAACCAGAACGTAAGCAATGTAAAAGGCCTCGGCCTGGAAACCGACCTGAATGTAAACCTTACGCGCTGGCTACGCGCGAACGGGAACTTTACCTACCAGGATTTCCGCCTTTTCGACACCGGCAACCGCCTTACCGAGAAAGCCAGGCTGCGCAACACGCCCTACTTCTTCGCAAACCTCGGCCTGAACGCCAACCTCGACCGCATTCCCGGAAACGGCCGCCTGCAACTCTACTATTACTTCACATTCGTGCGCGAGTATTACCTCGAATATGTCCCGGAAGCGCTCGAACCCGACGGTTTTCTCGGCTTATGGGGCAAGGCCAAGTTCGAAGCGCCGAATATCATCCCGAGCCAGGCACTGCATTCGCTGGGTTTCACTTATAACCCTGTCAACGACCGCTTTGCCATTGGTTTTCAGGCCAAGAACATCTTCGACACGAACGTTTACGACAACTTCCGGATCCAGAACGCCGGCCGCAGCTTCCACCTGAAAGTCAATTATACCCTCAAATAGCTTTTATCCATTTTACAATCAAACACATGAAAACAACTTTGTTCAGATCACTCCTTTTAGGCTTCGCATTTACGGCATTTCTCGGGTGTACGTCCGATGACACGAGCGAGCCAACCCCTACACCGGAAGTAAAAGACAAATTCGTGCTGATGACCTCCACCGAGCGATTCGGATCGGGATACTTTACCGGGCTGGACAGTCTGCCGTCAGGAACGATCCAGGCTACGAACTCCAAATCGCTGCAAGTGAAGGAAGCATTCGGTTTCCGGACTTTCGGCAAATGGTTTTTCAACCGTACCAATGCCGCGGGCGATGTAGGTCTGCAAAAATATACGCTTAACAGCGACGGCAGCATGAAAGACGAGGGCTTTATTGCCGGTGCAACGCAATACCTGGTGGTGAATGAAACCACGGGCTATTACCTGGACGAAACGCGCAGCTTGCTGAAATTGCAGAAATTCAATCCAACGACCATGCTGCGTACGGGCGAAGTCGATCTTTCGGCTGTTCAGAAAACCGGCGTGGAATATCAGGCGGTCGGAAAGCACACCATAGCAGCCAAGGAAGGCAAACTTTTCGTAGGCATTTCATATGGCACGAAAACCGCCGCTGGTTACGGGGACGACGTGTTTAACGCCATTGAATTTGCCGTTGTGGACATCGCTACCGACAAATATGAAAAGACGATCAAATACGACGGCCTGAAAGGGGTAGGCTGGGGTTCGTCGGGCAATAAAATGTGGTCGATCGGCGACGATGGCGCATTGTATCTGTACAGCACAGGACTGGGGAACAGCGGATTTGCCAACCCGTCTATCATCCGTGTAAAAAAAGGCGAAACGGATTTCGACAAAACTTGGGTGTTCGGCACCAAAGCATTGCAGGCAGGAAACTCACTTGCCACTGCGTTGGTAAAAGGCGGAAAACTGTATTTCGAAATGGCCTCCACGCCGCTGAAAGCCGATTACTCCAACCTGACCTCGACGATTTTCGATTACTATATATATGACATGACTACCAAACAGGTAACCAAGATCGCCGACCTCCCACAACACGACTATGCTTACGCTAATGACCAGGCGATTATTGAAATCGATGGCAAAGTGTATTTGTGGGTTAAAAATTCATCCCAGAAAATCGACGGCTACTATGTCGTAGATGGCATAAAAGCTACGCAGGTTTTCAATGTCGCACTCGACGGTGCGATCCAGGGATTTGCAAAACTGTCTGAATAAACTTAACCTCCCCAAACGACCATGAGCTCCGTCAAGCAAATTAAAACCTGGTTCCTGATCCATAAATGGACGAGCCTGATCTGCACGGCATTCCTGCTGATGCTCTGCCTTACGGGCCTGCCGCTGATCTTCCATGAGGAAATCGAAGAACTCGAAGGCAAGCCGCATCTCGCGAAACAGGTTCCGGCTGGCACTCCCCTGGCCGGGCTCGACAAGCTGGCGGAAACGGCGCAGAGCAAGTACCCGAAAAAGGTGATCCGTTTTGTGTACTGGGACGAGCACGAGCCGAATACGACGGCATTTAGCCTCTCGGATTCCATTGATGCCCCACCTGATAATTTTACGACAGTGATCGTGGACGACCATACGGCGGAATTGCTCGACGAGCCCAATTACCAGGAAGGATTCATGTACATCATGCTCCAAATGCACATCGACATGTTCATGGGCATCGGCGGAAAGCTTTTTCTGGGATTGATGGGGCTGCTTTTCGTAGCGGCGATCGTCTCGGGCATTATGCTTTATGGCCCGATCATGAAGCGTTTCGATTTTGGAATGATCCGCACACAACGCTCTACGCGGCTCAAATGGCTTGATCTGCACAATTTGCTGGGCGTTGTCACGATTGTCTGGGGAATAGTTGTAGGGTTGACGGGCGTGATCAACACGACTTCGGACGTCATTCTGGGGCTTTGGCAAATGGGCCAGCTCGCCGAAATGACGGCGCCTTACAAGGACGCGAAGCCTCTTACGGGGAAACTTAGTTCTCTGGACGAGGCGGTACGGCTGGCTCGTGAGAAGGCACCGGACATGGAACCATCGATCATTACCTACCCGGGAACGGCATTCACCAGTAAGCACCATTATGCAGTGTTCATGAAAGGCAATACGCCCTTGACCGAACGCATCATAAAGCCTGCATTAATCGATGCGAAGACCGGAAAACTGACCGATATGCGTGATATGCCGTGGTTTGTAAATGCGCTCTTCATTTCCGAGCCGCTGCATTTCGGGGATTATGGCGGTTTGCCGCTGAAAATCATCTGGGCGCTGTTCGATATCGCCACGATCGTGATCCTGAGCAGCGGGCTGTATTTATGGTTTGCCCGGAATAAGGCCCCCAAGGCACACATCAACCGGCTAACCAAAAACGAAACGGAAATCCTGACCGTAATGGCGCAGAAAGAAAATGCTTAACCGGAACGATCATTCAAAAATAGTACGACTATGAAAAGTAATTTTTGGAAAGTGTGGGGCATGCCCATCATCATCGGGATTTTCTCCGGAGTTGGCCTGCTGTCGGCCCTCACCGGCGACGACATTTGGGATGTAGTTTCCTGGCTGGCACTTGGGTTTCCCGTGGTGGTAGGGTTTTGGTTTTTGAAGAAGAGCTTTGCCTGATTTTTTTGCCGCTAAGGCACGAATGTTCTTCGTGCCCTAGTGGTAGACTTACAAACTATACCTGACGCTCACCAGAAAATGCCGTGTAGCGCCGGGCGAAAACTGGTTTGAGTAGATCGCATTGGCATAGTAACGTTCACTAAATACATTGTTGACATTCAGCCGGATACCTACCCTTCCTACCCGGTAGCCTACCGCGAGATCAGCCACAGTATAGGCTGGCAAAACGTAGCTGTTGGCGCTATTGGTAAAGGTCTCGTCCATATAGTTGACACCCGCACCCATGCTGGCACCTTTCAATGCACCTTTTTGCGCTTCATAGTTGAGCCACACATTCACCATATTTTCCGGGGCAAATGCAACCCGTTTCCCGGCCACCGGATTGACCTCCTGGCCGTCGTAAGGCAAATATTCCGCTTTCGAAAAGGTATAACCGGCCGTCACATCCAGGCCCGGTGCCAGGCTCCCGCTGATCTCGGCCTCGAAACCCTTTGATTCGGCTGAGCCAATGCGCTTGTAAATTCCGCCCGGTAATGCTTCGAGCTGGTTGTTTTTCCGCATGTAGTAGAATGCCAGATTGGCCGTCCACCGCGCATTCATTTCCAGTCTCGAACCGATTTCGCCCTGGTAACCCGTTTCCGGATCGAACGTTTCGCCATTCGGTGCCACGCGGCGGGCAGGTTTGAAATACGTGGAATAGGACCCGTAAACGGACAATACTTCCAAAGGCTGGTACACCAGCCCCGCCCGGTAAGTCAATGCAGATTTGGAGATTTTCGACTCCGGCCCTTCTTCCGTTACATGGCGATCCGTATCGACCTGATCGGTATAATAAGTACCGCGGAAGATGTCGTAACGCAAGCCTACCAACCCTTTCAGTTTCTCACTGATTTTGATCCAGTCCTGCACATAAATCCCGTGCACATTTTCCATCGTAGCACCCCTCGTTGCCTTTACGCCTAGCCTCAACGAGT
>CBIHPQ010000010.1:0-33953 GCA_966211825.1 uncultured Dyadobacter sp.
GACGAGAAACCTTTGCTTAAAACACATTAAAGACCTGGCAAAGGAATCAGCAGCGCATGTAGCATTTTCCACGTCGGCGAATGACGCTGAATCGGAGGGTAACGAAAATTATCATGCAATGCTCGAGAATGTCATCGGGCAGCTTCCTGCGCAACAGAAACGGGTAATTGAACTTGCTAAAATTCAAGGTATGAGCCATGAAAAGATTGCAGGATTGTTAAACCTTTCGGCAAGTACAGTCAACAATCACATCACCGCCGCGGTGAAATCCATTAAACTTCGCCTGCAACAATACGCCATCTTCGTGTTATGCCTGTTTGAAACTTTATTTCAATGATTTCTGAAAAAAAAGTCTCGGCAACTAGTTACTCCTTTTGATTTCGTTCTCCTATACATAAACCGGGATGCCATAAGATGCCTTTTCTGCATCGATTGGTGTGTGGCCAAGCAAAAATTCATGAACAGATTCGAGACTTTACATCATCGCTACCTGAATCAAACTGCTTCCAAAGAAGAGGTTGCAGAGTTTTTCGAATTGATCGGGACGGGTGAATATGACGATTTGCTTGGCAGTAAAATTCTGCAAGAGCTTGAAAGCGAAGTGCTGCTTCTGGAATCTGAAGAGGAGCGGGCTCGCATGGAGGGCATCTACGATAGAAAACTGAAAAATCATTTATGGGCAGAAGTGCCAAAAGCGAAAGTAATGGGTCTTAAAAGCTGGCTGGCAGCGGCGGCAGTCGTTGCCGGAGTCCTGTTTGGCAGCTGGTGGTTGCTCGGCAAGCGTTCGGATCAGCGGTCTCTGAGTTTGCAAAAAGAAGTTCAACATACTGCTGACGCGAGTTTACAGCTGACAAGGTTCACGGACAAGCAGTTAGTGCATTTGCCAGATGGCAGCACTGTACTGCTCAACGAAGGTAGCGAATTGACTTACAACCAGGAAGATTTCGGAAAAGCCGGGCGGGACGTGATCCTGACGGGGGAGGGATTTTTTGATGTAAGACATAACGCGGCGAAGCCCTTTGTTGTCCATACTGGAAATGTGAATACCACTGTCCTGGGGACTGCATTCAATGTAACGGCGTTACCAAACCAGCAGCAAATCAGGGTGACAGTTACGAGAGGGAAAGTGAAAGTTGGCGACCAGTCGAGGACTTACGATGTGATAACGCCTGATCAGCAGATCGTTGTGAATACAGCTACCTATGATTTTACCAAAGAGATCGTCAATGCAAAATCCGTTACCGAGTGGAAGGACCGGTTTGTCATCCTGGATAACGTGACCATGGCAGAGGCGGTAGCGATGCTGGCACAACGGTTCGAAGTAAAACTAGTACTGACTAATGCGGGACTTGAAAATTGCCACGTCAGCGCATCGTTTTTCAACGGAGAAAATCTTGAACATATTTTGAAAGTGATCGCCGCTGTTAATCAGCTATCGTATGTCGTCCATGCCGACGGTGCCATTACTTTAAACGGGGGAGAGCAATGCCAATGAAAAGCTACTTCAACAATAATAAGATGACGTATAACAATGATAGTTAGTCAAGTCAGCGTAATCCAATCGGGTTATAAAGCAGAAAATCCATCCGGATTGCGGCCGGATGGATCGGAGTGCTCAAAAAATCGTGTTCCAATTTTAAAAGCAATGCAAAGTATGAAAATTTTT
Source organism: uncultured Dyadobacter sp. (assembly GCA_966211825.1). Classification (GTDB taxonomy): domain Bacteria; phylum Bacteroidota; class Bacteroidia; order Cytophagales; family Spirosomataceae; genus Dyadobacter. The sequence goes on from CBIHPQ010000010.1 coordinate 1,667, forward strand.
ATTTCCGAACCTAACGGTTTGGCAAGGTCGCGCATGTGCGCGCCTTTCTCAAGCCGCCAGCTGCGATTCGTCATGCGGGCAAGTTTTTGTTATCTGTTTCTTCTAGTGATGAGCATGGGCCTGTTGCTGGCAAAGCCGGCGGCAAGCCAGAAGCTCGAAGATATTCGTGTTACGTTGGAATTGCGCAACGAGAAGCTCAAATCGCTGTTTCAAAAAATTGAAAAGCAAACTCAACTACGATTTGCATACAACGAACAAGACATCAACACTCACAAAGCCGTGAGCCTGGCCAAAGGCAGTTATAAGGTCAGCGACGTGCTGGACATCACCTTGAAGGGAATGCCTTTCGCATATAAGCAGCTCGATAAGAGTGTGATTATTTACCGAGTGCTGCCCAAGGCCGAAAGTGGAGCCGTTGAGAATCCCGCTGAACGTGCTGAAATACATGCTTTCAAGATTTCCGGCAAGGTTACAGCCGCGTCAGGCGGGAACCTTCCGGGCGTAAATGTGGTGTTGAAGGGCACTAATATCGGAACACCCACAGACGTCGAGGGATCCTATTCGCTGGATTTGCCCGACGCCTCCGGAACACTGGTGTTTTCCTATATCGGATACATTTCGCAGGAGATTCCGGTCAAGGCGCAGTCGGTGATCGATGTAGTATTGCAGGAAAATAAACAGGTGCTGGACGAAGTAGTGGTGGTGGGATACGGCAGCCAGAAGAAGGGAAGCGTGACCGGGGCGGTAGGCACTATCAGCAAGGAAAACCTGGTGCGTAGGCCCGTATCTAACATCCAACAGGCCTTGCAAGGGCAGTTGCCGGGCCTTACCATTGTGGATAACGGCGGCGCGCCGGGTAAGTCAAACACCACCGTGCGCGTGCGGGGCGTTACCACGCTGAGCGATAACAATCCGCTCGTCATCGTCGACGGGATCGAGCAGCGCCTGGCGGATATCAATCCAAACGACATCGAATCCGTGTCAGTACTCAAAGATGCTTCATCAGCTGCTATTTACGGGTCACGGGCGGCGAATGGGGTTATCCTGGTGACTACGGTTCAAGGGAGGTCGGGCAAACTGGCGGTGAACTACCACGGATATTATGCATTGCAGAAGGCCAACAACAAGCCCCAACACATGGAGCTCGAAGCCTTTATGCGCATGTTGAATGTAGGAGCCGTCAATGCGGGCGTGGCACCTAAATACACCGAGGAGTATATTCGCGAATACGTTAATGCCACCGACCGCCTGAAATATCCTTTACCCAATACCTGGTTCGAAACACTTTACAGCATAGCGCCGCAGCAAAATCACTCGTTGTCGGTCAGCGGAGGAAGTGAGGGGGTAAGATCGCGGCTCAGTTTGCGCCACCAGAACCAGGATGCCATTGTGCCCAATTCGGGTTCAAAAATCAGCGAAATCAGGCTGAATACGGATTTTAAGTTGTCGTCCAAAATCACGGTCAATACGGACTTGAACTATCGGTATACCAATTTCACATCGCTGGTCAATGACAATAACCGGTACGAGAATATTTACAACCGCATGTTCCATTCCAGCCAATGGGCGGTTCCCAAATATCCTGACGGGACTTATGGATTGAGCGCACAAGGTCACAATCCGCTGATGTACGCTGAAATTGCCGGTGTTTCCAAAACGAATGATGACTATATCATTGGCAATTTCAAGGGAAACTGGGCGATTACCAAAGATCTGACGTTCTCCACGCAGTTTGCGGCGCGATTCAATAACACGATGACCAAGTCGTTTGCCAATAAGTACGAGGTGCGCGATTACTATAACAAGGACATTGTCAGAAAGAATGTCATCATGAATTCGCTGACAGAAGACCGGATATTCTCTCGCGAGACTACCCTGAATAACCTGCTGACTTATTCCAAAGAAATAGGAGTACATGAATTCAGCATACTGGCGGGCTACTCGCAGATCCGCAACGTCGGGAACAATGTCAACGCATTCCGTCAGAATTTTTATAACAACAATATCCAATCAATCGGACAGGGGGCCAACGACAATACTAAGAATAATGGTGGGGCAGATTACGAGTGGGGACTGCGTTCGTTTTTTTGCCGGATCAATTATGCGTACCAAAATAAATACCTGCTGGAAATCAACAGCCGCTATGATGGCTCGTCGCGTTTTATGCAAAACAGACGATATGGTTATTTTCCGTCCGCGTCGCTCGGGTGGCGGATTTCCAATGAGAAGTTCTGGGAGAAGCCGGGGGCGTATGTGAATGATTTGAAACTGCGGGCGTCGTGGGGTAAGAATGGAAACCAGGCCGTGGCGCTGTACAGTTACTTCCCAACTCTGAGCCTTGTCAACTACACTTTTGACGGAGTGCCTGCTTCCGGTTATGCCCAGCTCACTCTGGCTGACCCGAATCTGACCTGGGAAACGACCACGCAAGCCAACGTTGGCCTGGATGCGCAGCTTTTTAGCAACAAAATTTCACTTATCGTGGACTATTACAGAAAGCGCACCGATAATATCCTGTTGGTACTGCCGGTTCCCGGAACGCTGGGGTTGAACCCGTCGGCAAGAAATGCGGGCATAGTCGATAATAATGGCTGGGAGTTTGCGATTGGGTTGCAAAACAAATGGGAGCAGTTCGCACTGGATGTAAATGCCAATTTAAATATCAACAACAATAAAGTAGTAAGCCTTGCCGGAACGGGCCCTTATATCAGTGCCGATGAAACCGACCCGATCTTCATCATTGGCGAAGGCTACCCGATCAACTCCCATTGGGGATACCAGACGGACGGTCTGTTTCAAACCGCCGATGAAATAGCCCAATATCCTACGCTGGTTGCAGGGACCAAACCAGGTGACGTGAAATATGTGGATTCTAACGGCGATGGTATCATTAATCCCAGTGACCGGAAATACCTTGGAAACAGTTTTCCTAAATACACATTCGGGACGTCTGTAAACCTATCTTACAAAAGCCTTTCGCTGGACATTTTATTTCAGGGAGCAGCGGCAGTGAAGACGCGCCTGGCAGGCGCACTGGCTGAAATGGGGAACAATGAAGGCTTTACGCACGCTATTTATAGCGACAACTACTGGACGCCCGAGCACCGCGACGCACGTTTCCCGCGCCCGCTGAAATCGGATCTGAGGAACCTGTCTTCTTCCGACCGGATGATGATCAACGGTTCTTACCTGCGGATGAAAAATATTCAGCTCGTTTACCAGTTACCTTCCCGGCTTACTGAAAAGGCCTTTATCCAGCGTATGAACGTTTACGTTTCCGGGACAAACCTGCTGACTTTTTCAAAGCTCAACGAATGGAACCTGGACCCTGAAACAGTTTCAGGAAGGGGAGCGGTTTATCCTCAAACCTCACTTTACACCCTGGGCGTTAACCTTTCCTTTTAACTACAAAAACTCCATAAGGCCATGCATATATCCTTACAAAAAATCATTGCGATCCTGTTTCTCACGGCGGCCATGGGCTGCGACCGGGGCCTGCTGGATACCGTCCCCAACGACCGCCTGGCGGTAGAGCTGTTCTGGAAAACCGAACAGGATGCGACTATGGCTGCTAATGCCATATACACTTACCTGGAAGGGCCCGGCATATTCAGCTGGGACGGGATGACCGACATCGGGCATACCAACCAAAGTTTCCAGACCGAAGCGCTGATCGAAAAAGGCCAGACCGATGCGCTGAATACAAAAGTCCTTACCGAGTGGACGAATGCATACAAGGGAATCCGCGCGGCCAACAGCTTTTTTAAGAACATTGACAAGGTTGAAAAGGCAGATCCTGCCAGGATTGGCCAGTTGAAAGGAGAAGTGCGATTTTTGAGAGCATATCTGTACCTGAAATTAGCCAGCTTGTATGGGGATGTTCCGCTCATCACGGACGAACTGACATTGGATGAAAGCAGGCAGGTAAAGCGTGAGCCGGTGGAAGCGGTTTGGAATTTCGTAGCTTCTGAGTTGACCGCGGCGGCGGGACTGCTGGGTTCTACTCCCCAGCAAAAGGGGCGTATTACAAAAGGTGCCGCATTGGGCTTTAAGGCCAGGGCATTGCTGTATGCAGGTCGTTATGCGGAAGCAGCCGCAACGGCTCAAGAGGTTATAGACCTGAATGCTTACAGCCTTTATCCTGCATATGGAAAGCTATTTACTTATGAAGCCGAGAACAATCAGGAAGTCATTTTGGATAAACAATTTATCAAAGACAACTATAACAACAACATTTTCGCAACCATGGCGCCTTACAGCCAGCAGGCCAGTACAAACACATTTGTGCCCACCAAAGCGCTGGTAGATGCCTATACCATGGCAAATGGTAAAGATATTACCGATCCAACAAGCGGGTTTGATCCCAAAAACCCCTATCAGGACAGAGATCCCAGGCTGAGGTACTCGGTATTTGTGACGGGGGAACGTTTGCCGGATGGAAAGACCTACAACCCAACGCCCGGGAGCGGCACGGCTGATGCGGTAGGTTTCAGCTACATTACTTCAACGACCGGTTTCACGCTGAAAAAGTATATTAACGCCCAGGACCTTGCGCAGCCTGCCAACTGCGGGATTAATATTATGCTGATGCGCTATGCAGAAATTTTGTTGATTTATGCCGAAGCTAAGATAGAGCTAAGCCAGCTGGATAAGAGCGTGCTGGATGCGATCAATCTGGTTCGCCAGCGGCCCGATGTAAACATGCCGCCAGTGAAGGAGCTAGGGTCGCAGGAGGCCATGCGGCAACTTGTGCGCAAAGAGCGACTGATAGAACTCGCATTTGAAGGCCTGCGCTACATTGACCTACGCCGCTGGCGGGTGGCCGAACAGGTGCTTCCCGGCAAGGTTTACGGAATGACATATGTCGACAACGGGGTGCTCAAAACCGTCGAAGCACCTGCTTTTGAAAGGAGTTTCAACAAGAACCGCGATTATCTCTGGCCAAGTCAGCAAAAAGAGCGCGACCTGAATCCATCATTGACACAAAATCCGAACTGGTAATCTGAAAATATATGCTTATCATTAGAATTGGCTTGATAGTGCTATTTCTGCTGGCGAATAGCCAAACCAATGCACAGGATTTGATAGTGGATGAAAGAATGCACCACCTTCGGGCTGGCAGCGAGCGCGAATGGGATAGTTTCAAAGGAACTGCCGGTAAGCAGCTTGTAATTAATTTCAATGCAAAAGCGAATTTGCAGGAAGGGACGCTCAGCATCAGGCAGGAAGATGTGAAGGCCAGGTGGAATGTAACCCTGAATGGCCGGGCCCTGGGCGTGCTGGATCAAGATGAAAACCCGCGGGTGCGGTACCTGGCTGTGCCTCCAAACACTTTAAAGGCAACTGGTAACGTGCTCACTGTCGAATGCATTGATCTTTCCGGAAAACCGGAGCTCTTGCCGGACGATATCGTAGTCGGTGATATCTGGCTTTTCGACCGTACGGAGAAGCACCTTATGGAAGAAGCCGTGATAAACCTGCGCGTTTCTGAAAATGAACAGAACCGGCTGATCCCTTCCAGAATCACAATTACCACATTAGACAAAGCACTGCAACCGATCGACGTCAAACAGGGGCAACCGTTAGCAGTTCGCACAGGCTGCATTTACACAGGGAATGGGCAGGCTACGTTCAGCTTGCCCGAGGGGAAATACAAGATATATGCAAGCCGCGGATTCGAGTATAGCGTAGATTCTGTGCTGCTGGAAGTAAAAAGAGGTCAAACTCAAACCCATGCATTTACGCTGACCCGCGAGGTACCTACCCAAGGATGGGTGTCGTCAGATACACACATTCATACGTTCACCAACTCGCGACACGGGGATGCCACCGTGGAAGAGCGCTTGCTGAGTATTGCAGGCGAGGGCATCGAGCTTCCTGTTTTTACCGATCATAATATGGTATACGACGCCAAGCCGGTGATGAAGAAAATGAAATTGGATAACGTTTTTACCGCGGTCACCGGAAATGAGTTTACCACGAAAGTTGGCCATTTCAATGTTTTTCCACTCTCTGACAATGCTGCTGCGGCGGATTACCAGGTGAAAGACTGGGCGGCGGTCGCCGGCATGCTGGGCGGGGGCAAAAAGCAAGTGGTCGTCCTGAACCACGGGCGAAATATTTTCTACAACTTTCAGCCATTCGGGCCTGGACGACACATTTCCGTCGCCGGTCAAAATTTGCAAGGCTGGCCGATACCGGCCAATGCAATGGAAGTGCTGAATTCCAGTGCTCAACAAAAGGATATTATGCAGTTATACCACGATTGGCTTGGCTTGCTCAACAGGGGGCATTTATTGACGCCCGTCGGGTCAAGTGATTCGCATGATGTAATGCGGTATCTGGTAGGGCAGGGCAGGACCTACATCCGTTGCGAAGATAACGAGCCAGCAAAAATAGATGTAGAGAAAGCGATCGACCATCTTTTGGAGGGCCGGGTGATGGTGAGTTTCGGGCTTATGGCTGAAGTGGCTGTGGACGAAGCATATGGTCCTGGCGAAATTGCGCCTTTATCAGGAAATAGCGTGAAAGTATCCGCGCGCGTATTAGGCCCGTCGTGGATTAAGGCCGACCGGGTTTCGCTATATGCTAACGGAAAGAAAATTCGCGAAGAGCATATTCATCATCCAGGTAAAGATGGTGTGAAATGGGAAGGAAGCTGGACGGTTCCGGTGGGTAGGCAGGACACCCATTTTGCGGTAATAGCCGAAGGGCCGGACCCGCAGCTTCCGTTCTGGATCATTCCGAAACCCTATTCCCGAATGTCCAGCGTCTGGAATCCTCAGGTGATCGGGTCCTCGGGTGCTGTTTGGGTAGATGCCGACGGCGATGCTAAGAAAACGAGCGCTTACGAGTACGCTACGCGGTTAGTAGAAGATTCGGGGCAAAATCCACAGCAGGTTTTCAGCCAGCTTGCCGCATTTGATGAGGCTGTGGTGATTCAGGTCGCTTACATCTTTCAACTGCATGGGAAACTAAGCGAAATCATGGCATCGGCTGATTTCAAAAGATCTTCTAAGGCTGTCAAAGCCGGATTTGGACTTTACAGCAAGTTGATAGAAGAGTCTGAACAGTCCGGGAAATTCTAATAGCAGACACTTCAGATTTACGTCACTTTTAATTAAGCCTCGCCAACCCAATATTCCTTTGGACCATGAAAAAGTGTTTTTATCCCTTCCTGGCTTTATCGGTAAGTGTATTTGGATCTCTTACAGTCAGTGCCCAGAAATTTACAATTCCTGTTTTTCCCGACACGCAAAATGAAGTGGGTGGCAAGAAGCATATGTTTTTAAGCCAGATCAATTGGATCGCCGATAAAAGGGACTCGCTGAACGTCCCAATCGTTTTGCATGTAGGCGATCTGGTCAATTTCGATAATTTTGACCACTATGAAATTGCTAGCAGTGGATACGAAGTATTTGACCGCCACCACATCCCCTATGCGATCGCGTTGGGGAATCATGACACGGAGGCACCAGGTTTTGCCAGCGGCAGCGCTGCGCATGGGAACGTCAATCAAAATTTAAGAAAAACAGCGAAGTTTAATACCTATTTCCCAGCGAATCGGTTCACTCACCAGCGCGGACGATATGAAAGTGAAAAGAGCGATAATGCATATTACACCTTTAAAGCAGGCGATACTAATTGGTTGGTAATCACACTTGAATTTTGCCCCAGGCTGGCTGCAATCAACTGGGCCAGCGATGTTGCTATGCATTATTTTAACTACAATGTAATAGTCCTAACCCATTATTACCTGACCAGTAAAGGTGAAATCGGGCAAACTAATGCGGGCTATGGCGATTTCAGTCCGCAAGAAATTTTTGACAGATTGGTAAAGCCTAATCCGAATGTACGCTTTGTTCTCAGCGGCCATGTAGCGGACTCCGCATTGAAAATTGATGACCGTGAACAGGGTGGTAAAGTGTACCAGATTTTGCAGGATTATCAGGGAGAGGATGCTGGCGGTGGTTACATTCGGTTACTTGATTTTGACATTCAAAAAGGGACGGTATCAGCCTCCATGTATTCACCATTCTATAAGAAAATGAAAGAAGATAAATCAAAATTTCAGCTGATCGGATGCGATTTTATCAAACAATCTGATGAGCGGGCGAGCAAGCGGCCTTGAAAATACTTTTGTGATCATATCTGAACTCATCGTGCGATTCGCCTTTTCGCCTTAAAAAGGGAATCGAATGGAAAAAGGCTATCGAAGTAATTTGCAACATTGCAGGCCCGCGTGATTACTTACAGCGACTATTCAGAAGAAACGGTGTTGCCGCTGCTCGTCAGTGGTGACAAGGTCGCGTTCAAATGGCTTTATCTGACCTATTACCCTCGCATATATTCTTATGCCCTGAAATTTGCAAGATCCCCGGAGCTCGCAGAGGACATTGCGCAGGATGTATTCCTTAAAAAGCATAGCCTTGTAGGGTTCCTGCTCAGTCTTGTAGAAAGGCGCCTGACCGGTGCTGAACGAATACTGTTGCGATCGTCGGGGCTCAGATCTGGAATTGCCTGCTATGCACAAGGCCATTTTGTATACAATATTCGGATAGCATACATGCAATTGATGTGCGTGATTGGTTTGAAAATCATATCAATGCACGCGACAGGCCGACAGCTCCCGCGCATTGGATTGCTGGTAATATCGGTAAGCTGGTTATTTTTCGATTCGTCAAAAGCTTTCTCGGGATAAAGCATTTCGTTTTCAAAGGAATTCCAAATGTTTCATTCGTTATTGGTCCTTAATGTCCACCGGTGCCCGTCTTCAACTGGCCCCGTATATTTAAAGTGGGATTTTTCTAGAACGCGCTGCGATCCTAAATGGCCGTCTGGTATATCGGCGATGACGGATTGTAGTTTTTTATTCTGAAAAAGCCATCCCGTGAAAAGTTGCACGGCCTGAGTGGCAAGCCCTTTTCCCTCGAATTTTTTGTCAATAAAATACCCAATCATCGTTTGGCCTGATCCGTCCGGTAAGCCGGAGACACCAATACCGCCAATAATCTGGCGCGATACCGTATCGATAATAAGCCAGTTTGTATGCCATTCAAAGGTGTCCGGATGCGCGGCTACCTGCGGTAATAAATAGGATGTCACACTCTCGGTAAATTGTCCAAGAAAGTCCGGATCGCTCAGCTCAAATACCGTAGGTGTTAAGTTTAAAAACCTTTCAAGATGTTCCCTTCCTGCGGCCAAAAGTTGCAGGTGGTCCAAATTCAATGGTATCAAGGTAAGATCGGTCGATTGTAACATGTTATCAACGTTATTCAGAAATTAAGCACCTTAAAAAATTCCATCAGTTTTTGGGGGTCAAGCTCACCGTTTGTGCGGACGCTGCTGCAAAGGTCAAGCCCGAATGGCTGGACTATTTCAATGGCTTGCAGGACGTTGTCTTTATTAATTCCACCTGCGAGAAATAGCGGGATCGGAATGGACTGTCTGATTTGTCTGCTTATTTCCCAATTGTGTGTCCGACCCGTCCCACCTAATTCTTTAATTGCCAGATTCGGGTTTCCGCTGTCTAATAAAATCGCATCGACATATTCTGAAATCTGGACCGCTTCTTCGATAGAACTTTGGCCGACTACGTGAATAACCTGAACGAGTTTTACATGGGGTAATTCGCTACGAAGTATCTCGTATTCACGTTTTTCCAATTCGTCTACAATCTGGATTGTTGTTGTGTTTACTTTTTTATAATGCGCGATGATATCACCAGGCTTTGTCTGGCTGGTCAGTAGGAAAGTTGAAATGGGTGGTGGTACTTTCCCTGCAATTTGTTTGATCAACTCATCACTGATCACACCCGGGCCACTTGGCATTTGCCCCACCAAACCCAATGCATCAGCACCGTGTTCAATCGCAATCATGGCTTCCTTGATGCTGCTTATACAGCAAATTTTTACTCTTGGCCTTATCATATCAGTTCTGGGATTGATTATTTGTTCTGAAATAGCTTTGGTAAACTTCTGCTTTCAACCTGGCTCTTTCCTGACCCACACTGATAGCGAGCCAAGTTCCACCGTGCAGGTTGGCGTGAACCCGTGGAATAAATCATTGCGCACATATCCGACAACGGGTGCCTTGCCTGCAAAAGCCCGCGCTGCCGAAAGGCAAATAGACCAATATTTCTCCTGCATCCCTGCGGGATGGAAAAAGTTTGTCAGCCCGACCACCTCCCTGCTCTTGGTAAGCACACATCCGCCTGTGATCTTTTCGCCGTTTTTCACCGCGATAACCCGCACTGCCGGATGCGATAGCACCCGATAGTTGAATTTTGACACCATCGGACTATCGCTGATCGATCCTTCCCAGTCTTTCAGATTTCCTACCGTTTTGACGATCTCATAGCATGAGCGCTTCACTTGGGCCGGCTTGGCCCAAAACCATTTGCCGTCGAACAGCTTTTCATATTTCGATTCGGGAAGTTGAAGCGTGTCGAAACTGTCTTTGAGCGAAGCCTTACCCTGAATTTTTTCTGTTATGGACTCTATAAAATGCGAGCTGCAACTTGCTTTCAGCGTAACGATATTGGGATAAAATGCAGGCACTTTGGCAATTGAATACCATGCCTGATGCCCAAAAACACCTGGCGCGCCATTCGCCTGACAGACAATGCTACACCATTTCGCGTTGTTAAAAGTAGCCCAGCTAATTAGTCTGGCATGCAAAGCCGACTGTTTTGACAAATTGCTTCTCACCTGCATTTGTTTTAGATTTTTTACTGTTGCCCGCCGTCGGCGGGGCCGATGTTTCTAATTAACTTTCAGGTGCAATATGGGAAAAGGCTTTCCGCTGGGATCTAGCGGAGAGCGGCCGACGCGCCGAAAGCCGAGTTTAATATAAAAATTTAAAGCTTCCTGATTATCCTCATTGACATCCACTTCACGGACTTGCAGCTCCTGAATCGCGAACCGGCATAGCGCCCGGCCAATGCCTTTTCCAAAATCATCCGGCCTGACAAAGAGCATTTCAATCTTACGGTCCGCAATCCCGACAAAGCCGACAAGCGCGCCAGCTTCGTTACGAATGCCGAATAGCATTAGTAGGGGTAAATAGTCTTTGAATATCAATGGCTTATAAAACAGGATGTCAGCCTCTGTGAGAAAATGGTGGCTGGCGCGCACGGATTCTTCCCAAACGGAGGTCACTTCGGGGAAGTACTCGTCAGCTAGGGGTATGATATTGAATTGCATTGTTTATCCTGATAGGGTTAGATGTAATTTCTGTCGCCGTCTTGCTGCTGATCCTATTCCGCGGCAGTTTGGATAGCATTTAAAGCCCGGGTCCGTTAAACAGGCACAGGTGTAGAAAAGCTATGCTTAAAGCTAAATGCGTACTGTGAAGGGCCGTTGGTTGTCAGATAATCGAGCCGCTCCATCGCCTGCTGTACTGTGGGGTACTCGCCCGGAGGTATCCACCACATTGCCATGTACATTTGACCGTAAGCAGTAAACCATTCACGCCTCCTTTTCAAAAATTCGGCGTGGAAAGACCGGTAGGTGAATTGTTGCAACGCTGAAATATTCCGCCAGACTGAAATGTTAATAATTATGGTCGGGTCCTGAAAAGGGTTTAGCCCGGTCGCATTATTGTTTTCCTCTTTTAACCTCCACACAAATCCGTCACTCATTTCCGCATGCGCATTGACCGAGTCGATATTGTCTGAAAATTCCTTCATAACGGGATCGTCAATGTTGATCCCTTTCATCTTGGCCACATTGATTTGGGCGAGTTGGTAATGTTCCATCGCTAATAAATTAAGTATTGTTAAATGAAGCCTGTGCCAAATGGTTTTGCATCACTCTGACGGTGTACCGACAGGCCATAAGCGCAGCGCCGCCTAGCAATAGCTTCATGATGCGCACAGGCCTCTTAATGATTTTTCACAAAACGAACATTAAACCGGTATTCCGGGCTGTTGCTATCGCCGTAAAAGCTGGCATTGTGGGCCTTGCCGTTGGCGCCTTCCTGTATGCTGAACGTGTTGCCTTCCTTTGTCCAGAATTCGGCGATATCACCGTCTTGCGGTGCGCCATTTCGCAGGCAATACCCTGCGGGCTCGGCATTAAACCCGGATGCGTTTGTTCCGGGAATCGATCGCCAATTGTTGCTGGAAGCCAATTTTTTGATCGCTTCCTGGCTCGTCGCCCGGTTGCCGGTAAATATGATTCCCTGGTGCTGGGCCAAATTGAGATAATCTTGCTTGGTAGGAAGCTTCCAGCCTTCTGGCAAATGCAGGGCTGTTACTTCCTCATACAGGTAGTACTTTCCGTATTCCGGCTTGTTACCCGATGCATCGTAGCTGATTCCGCCCGGGCCGGAATAATTAAGCGCGGTCCACTCCTGATTACCGATTCTGACAGTGGGGTATTCCTTGTCATTTATCACAATTGCATCCGTTGGCTGCGGAACTGGTTCGTGTTCTCTCTTTTTCTTACATCCTGAGACAAAGGCAATTTGGGTAATAAGGTGGGTGAGGAGTAATAGTTTATTTAAATGCTTCATAGCTGGTAGTTGATTTGACTCTATATATATTCCCGAATGTGATGCATTCATCGGTCTCTTACTGCTGATCATATTCTCGCGGCAGTTTCGATATCAGTTTATGCCGTTCGGCTTCCGTAAGGTTAGCTAACGGTTTGTTGGTGGGCTTGATGCGGAACGGGATAAGTCGTGGATACCCGTACTTTAAGCTCACATTGCGCAGCTTCTTGCGCGAATACTGGAACAGTTCATATTTCCAGTAGCTATGCTTTCTGAACTGGACCAGCTCTTTTGTTACGATCTCATAGATATGGTCTGCGTTGAAATCAGTTTCAGGCTCCATGGAAAAATCGAAAAATGAAAGCTTTGAATAGGAGCCGTCCGGCTCACTTAGCAGGTACATTTTCATTTTCACTTTGGAGGCCAACGGAGATGCTCCCTCGAAATTGAAGAATATTTTCATATCTAACCGGCCGTCGTTGTTTAGATCAGCAGCGAAAGCGGTGTCCGGGCAACTTTCAATGCCCGTTGTTAGTTCGGTAAAGCTCTGGATTTTGCCGGTTGCATACCTTACTACTATTTTAACGCCTTTCTGTTTTGCAACAATAAGATAGACGTCTATATCATCCGTTGCAAAACATAAGGTATCGCTACTCCGCGATTTAAGAAGTAACTGGTATTGAATTGGATCTGGTTTGTGTTCAACCGGGTAAGGGTTCACAACTGCACTGAGTAGCAAGCTAAATAATGTTAAAAGCAATTGATATGAATTCATTTGTGTTGACGTAGCTTTTCGGCATTGCAAGAATGACAATTTTGTTTTGGAACTTGATGGGGAAAGTTGCTGTATTGTAACTTTTCCCGACTGAACATTCGCTTTTAGTGTTTTGAATGTAATTGTGGAGCTTTTGATAAAATGTAATAGTAGTCCTTTCAAATGATTCAGATTGTTCCCTATCGGCCGGATTGGCCGGCACAGTTTTACCAAATTGCCAACTTGTTAAAAGATGCGATGCACGCGTGGCAGGCGAGTATTCATCACATTGGGTCGACCGCCGTGCCGGGACTTGCTGCAAAAGACATTATAGATATCCAAATTTCGGTAGACGGGTTTGAGCCTCAAATGGAAACGAATTTGCTAAGTAGAGGCTTCACTAGAATCTACAATCTGTCAGACCATCGGCCGCCGGGCAGATATGATCTTGATGAAGATCATCTGTTCAAATGGTTTTTCAAGCTAGACCATCCCCAGGTAAACCTGCATGTTCGCAAGCGAGGAATGTTCAACCAGAGATACTCTCTCTTGTGCCGGGACTATTTGCGCGCACATCCGGATGCTGCCAAGGCCTATGAATCAATAAAACGAAGCCTTGCCACGCGGTTTTCTGAGGATGTTGCTGCCTATTATGAAATTAAAGATCCGGTTTTTGACGTATTGATGGCCGGAGCAGAAATTTGGGCTTCAAGTGTAAACTGGTGTCCTCCGGAAAGCGATCTATAACATGGCTATGTTTTTCGGTTGCGTTCTATTTTCTCTGGTGGCTCACTGGACGAAAACTGGGCTATTTTCTTATTTCCTTCATTAATGCCTGACTGAGGTTAAAGAGTAGCAGAGCCCAAGGTGAGATGAAACATTGCTATCAAGATATGGAGAGCCTATTTGCCAGCCTCTTGTTTTCGCGTTAAACGCCAGGTTAAGAGCAAGATACCGGGTGATCAGATAGCGTAAGTCCGCTTGTAGCGCGCCGCCACTTTCTTTTGAATCGTTGAAGAAACTTTTTGGTTGGCTCCAAAGCCTGATCAGCACATCAGCTTCAAGGTGTCTGGCCAACGGTTTGTTGTACAGGCCCAAATCAAGCCCGTAGCTTTCAGATTTGAAGTTGCTGAATTTATGTATGCCAATAAGTAAGTCTATGTTTCTGTGCTGTACCGGAACCATCAGTGAAATGTCGTTTCCAAAGTGGGTAGGGGCATATTGCATAAAAAAGTTGAATGATGAGTGCCGACCAAGCGGAATACGGTTAATGAATATGATAGCTGGATTTACAAAGTTTAATATGGCCAGTTTCTTCTGTTTTGCCAGGTATTGCTGTGCTTCTGCCGACAAATCCGAATAACCAATCCGGCGGTTAACTCCCTGGCCGTTCGGAAACTGATCCCGGTCGGTAAAAGGTTTATCAGGGCTAAACATGTCGTACGCCCAGGCTGTCAAATCAGCGCCTGCAAAATCACGTTCTGTCGGATCGGGGTTTTCTGCTTTTGCGCCCCAGACTTTCACGGAATCTGTGGCCGGACTTGCTGAAAATTTGAAGTAATCCCAGACATACCACGCATTATAGAGGATAAGCGCGTTTTTTGGTAAAGATCTTTTCTTGTAAAAGTCCTGAACACTTATCTTTCGGTTTAGCATCACTTCCGACTGTATCCCGGCGACATAAGCATAGAGGAGCTGATTAGGGTTGTTGTTTTTAAGTGTTGTCAAATCCTGATCACTGACTCCGTAAACGGTGCCATCCCATCGGTTAGGAAGCCAATTGCCGTTTTTCGAATTAATTTTATTTACGCCTAGCACCGACCGGTGAAATTCCTCGTGCGCCCACACTCCAAGTGGTATCGGCAATTCGCTGCCATACTTAACATAAGCTGCCCCCATCAGGTACTTAAACCCTGCATTTAATATCCGTTTCGCGGGTGTGTATTCCTTGTTCTTGTGCTTAAATAATTTGTCCCCAACCTTGTCGATACCCATGAACCCTAATTCATATACGTCTGCAGAGAATTCTGTCGCCTGGTTCATGGATGGATACCTGTAAAGCAAGGTCCTGTTTTGAGGGAGATCTATTAGTGGAATCGAAAGACGTAAATCATAGTGGGAAGAATCTTGGGCGGTTGCCCAGCGATGGGAGAGAATTGAGATCAAAATAATGAGTGATACCTTCTTCATGGCAGTAGTTGTGACATTAATTTTTATGGATAACCGAAAAAAGTTACACTTTAGATTTGTTTAAGTGATCAATAACGTTCAATTTTGATCAAAATTAGTCAATATATGAGCACAAAGTATTCTTTTTGGTTTGATTTCGTCGCGGAGTTCGTGAACGGCGGTGGTGGGAAGATACAAGCAGCTCCGGTGCGTGTTGACCAAAATTGCGGTCATTACAATTCAATTGAAATTAAGAACAATTCATTGACTGAAATCGCTGGTTAGCAATTTTAACTTACCGGCAACCGGAGACTATCCATACTTTTGGACGACTGACAGCTGCTGCGGCCTCAGCTGAGGGCGTTAATAAATAAAATACCCTTAGATGCCGCCTGTCAAGAGCCCTGAGAAGGATCGCCGGATTCTTTTGGACGCAGATTGAAACAATAGCGAGCTGAATACGCATAACGTATATAGCTTAAAGTTCAAGGTAGACTCTTATGGGTAGGCTACGTTCGATGACAAGTGGCAAATGGTGCTATATCAGCTTTTTGACTCGGAAGATGTGTTCAGACAGTCATGCGAAAGAACCGGTATTTACGTATTCGTTAAAGAACAATATTAACAGGATAAATTTTAAAATAGATTCAAATGAAGAGGGTTGTAGTTGCGCTGGCTTTGTTGTCAGGTTTAATTTTCTCATGCGCCAAAGATGGGGATATCGGTCCAATCGGCCCGAAGGGCGATATGGGAGTTCCAGGCCCAAAAGGCCAGGATGGGAAAGATGGAACGGATGGAGCGGATGGCAGTCCGGGAAGCCCCGGAGCTCCGGGCAAATCCGCCAATGTCTGGACTTACATTTACAATGATCAGCGGATAAGTGCGCAAACAACTGGATACCTCGATCCGGAAACAAACAAATATGTTTTCTCAGGAAGTAAGGAGTATCAACCCGCCAATTACGAACGTGTTCAGAATGCTGGCATTGTGCTGGTTTATTTCAGGATGAGCGGGATTGGTTCCTGGGCACTAAGCTCTTACCAAGCAAATGTGGGAAGTGAAGGTACCGGTAATTCCGGGCAGGTTCAGATGACTTATGTCCAAGGTCCAACTGCGCTGAAGGTAAATGGAGTCTACCTGGCTGCCTTGAATAACGGTGCTGAGATGCAGCAAGCAAAGTACGATTTGAAAATCATATTGGTAGAATCTACATCAGTGTCTATCTCCACGCTCAGGAGAGAGGCACCTGATCTTGAAGCGAGTGCCGTAGAGCGATACTTGAATGAAATTGGCCAGCAGAGAAATGAAAAGCTATGAAGAAGGTTTTAGTCACACTGTTTACAATCGCATTAGTTTATATGTCTAATTCAATGGTTATCGCCCAGGTGCAGCCAGCCCGAAAAACATTGCTGGATGTGGCTCTCACCAATCAGCATCTTTCCCAAGTCGAGGCAAAACGGGTAACTATGCCCCCTGGTCAAGCGGCTCCCAAACATACGCACCCGTGCGTAGTTGTCGGTTACGTCGTTTCTGGTCGGGTTCTTTTTCAGATAGAAGGGGAAGAAAAGCGCATACTGGTTGCCGGAGAGGCCTTTTATGAACCAAAGGACAAGGCTATCCTGCATTTTGATAATGATTCAAGCGATGAGCCATTAACCTTCGTAGCATTTTATTTAAAGGAAGGTAATGAAGAGCTCATAAAAATTATCAAATGATCTTCCACAATATTGATATCGAGAAAATGCGAAAGCACTCGTAGAGAACCGTAATTATTAACTCATCACCTGTTCATATGGTGCAATGCAATAAGATAACATCTTTTAAGAAACATACGTACATGAAAAAATTAATGATTCTGGTTGCTGGACCATACCGGTCTGGCACCGGTGATGATCCTATGCTGATCGAAGCTAATGTAAGAGCGATGACGAATGTGGCACTTGACATCTACCGTCTTGGCCATTTGCCGGTAATGGGGGAATGGTTTGCGCTACCGCTCATTGAAGCGGCCGGCTCCGAGCGCATTGGGGATGAAGTTTTCGATAGCATTTTCCACCCCATTGCGGTCGATTTGGTTGCAAAATGTGATGCAGTGATCAGGATAGGAGGGGTTTCACAAGGGGCAGATGAAATGGTGAGAACCGCGCTTGAAAATGGCAAACAGATCTTTAGGGAAGTTTCCGAGATTGCATGAACGAGTCCCTCAATAGACCAATATCTTCACGAACACCAATATCAATACAACACCTATGGAACAATTAAAAGTAGCTACGGCCCAATTCGAGAATCGCAGCGGGGACAAAGCATACAATCTGGAAACGATCGACATCCTTTCAGCACAGGCTGCAAAGGATGGGGCCAAAGTGATCGCTTTTCACGAGTGCTCGGTGACCGGGTACACTTTTGCGCGGGATTTATCCCGTGATCAACTCCTGGAAATTTCGGAGTTAATTCCCGATGGTCCCAGCATCAAGCGGTTGACAGAAATCTCGCGTGCGAATGGGATTACTATTCTGGCCGGACTATTTGAGAAAGATTTGCAAGACAATATGTATAAGGCTTATGTATGTGTGAATGAAAATGGCCTTGTCGCCAAGTTCCGAAAACTTCATCCATTTATAAATCCGCATCTCACTCCCGGTACCGAGTATGTCGTGTTCGATTTATTCGGATGGAAATGTGGAATTTTAATATGTTACGACAACAACATCATCGAAAATGTACGGGCTACCAGGTTGCTCGGTGCCGATATCATTTTTATGCCACACGTGACCATGTGTACGCCGTCATCCTGTCCCGGTGCAGGATTTGTTGATCCGGCGTTGTGGTACAACCGCGAGTCTGATCCAACTTCGCTACGACTGGAATTTGACGGGCTTAAAGGGCGAGGCTGGTTAATGAAATGGCTGCCTGCGCGTGCCTACGACAATGGCGTTTATGTCATTTTCTCAAACCCGATCGGAATGGACGATGATCAATTGAAAAATGGGTGTTCGATGATTCTGGATCCGTTTGGAGACATCATTGCCGAATGTCGCGAACTAGGCAATGACGTAGCGGTGGCCACACTGGCGCCGTCGAAGTTAAGTGCCGCTGGTGGCAGCAGATATCTCATGGCAAGAAAGCCTGAATTATATGGTGACATTATCGGACAAGCGCATGTTTCGGAGCAGAAGGTAGTTTGGCTATAATATCATTCGATTACTAATGGGGGTGGCGACATTGTGCGAAACCACCTTCGTTGACGTTCTGTATTTACTATTTACTAAGCACATCACTAACAACCCTTTATGCCAGCCTCTTTTTCATAAAATGTCCGTCTGGTCATCATTACCAAATTGGAAAATGTGCTTGTCAAATGCGATAAAGCCGTTTTTTTCATAAAACCTGATTGCCTTCGGGTTTTCTTCCCATACACCCAGCCAAAGAAGGCTTTTGTTCATCTTGCGGGCGACATCCAATACCGCCATTATACTTAATAAGGAAGACATTCCCTTGCCAAATGGGTCATCGAAGCGGTGTGTGTCCGGCATTTCCCTAGTTTTGTTCTGGATTCAGAACAAATGGCAAACAATCACGAAAAGCGGAAACAAAATCCTAGAAGACATGACGAAGGACCGCTCAAAGTTTTTTCAATAATTGTTGACAAGCGCCAGTTGGTAGGGGAGGGGCTGCGTCGCAAGTGAGCAGAAAAGACGTCACAAAAGTGCTCACCGAATTGCTCACCAGAATGTGCAGTTTTTTAAATTTTGCTGAGAGAGTAGTATTGATAATCAAACAGTTAAAGTTCCATAAAACGAAAATAGCGGAGATTTTGCTCCGCTATAACCTACTGTAAACTAGTGACTTAAGGTGCCCTGCAGAGAGAGAGGGATTCGAACCCCCGGACCTGTTACAGTCAACGGTTTTCAAGACCGTCGCAATCGACCACTCTGCCATCTCTCTATTTGATTCGCCGTACGCGATTCATGGTGCAAAGGTACTCTTATTCTCGATAAGCGCAAGAAAATTTTGGAGATTTTGTTGTGATTTTTGGTAAGTTGTTCAGGATGAATGTGGAAACTGATGGAGTGAGTGGGCCCGCGTAACATTATCGCATCATCAAGAAAGCGTTATGAAATCGGTTGGAAGCCCCAGGTGTCGCAATCGCACATCGTGCGCACGAGAAACGCATATTCATCCGGTGAAATACTTGTAACCGACGCAACCCGAATCCCGGTGAATGCCGGATAGTATTGTTCGGCATGGGCAATCGCTTGCGCCCCATCTGGGGCGTCGGGCTGTTCGTAAAATAGGGTGCATGCGTAGAGTTGCCCGTCCTCGCCTCTGGCGGTGAGTCTGTATTGCAGGTATGTCATGGTGCGCGGTGCGGTTTTCCCAAAAATGCGGAAAACTTTGCGAAATATTGGTTTGAGTTATTTTGCGGTTTTGGGTCCGAAGTGGCGTCTGGTATGGTTTTTGAATTGTGATCAGCAATCCACATATTAAAAACCACATTAATTCAAAAATCATGAGAAAAATCTCTTTGCTCGTTCTCCTGTCGGTGCTCAGTAGTGCGGCGTTTGCGCAGTCTTTTTCTTTCGGCCCCAAAGTCGGTGTGAACATTAGCAATTACACGGGCAGCGACGTCGAATCCGACGCGCGTGTCGGATACCATTTGGGCGGTATCCTTAACTTCGGGGTTGGGCAGGTGTTTTCGATCCAGCCGGAAGTACTTTTCTCGACGCAGGGCGCAAAATTTAAAAATGCCGGTAAGCAGGAATTCAAAACCAGCTACGTGACCGTGCCGGTGATGCTGAAATTTCGTTCAAAAGGCGGGTTCTATTTTGAGTTCGGACCGCAGGCGTCGTTTAAAACCGGAGAGGATGTTCCAGATCAGACGATCGACAATTTCGCTAAAAACCTCGACCTCGCAGGCGCCGTCGGACTGGGTTACCAGGCCAATTTCGGATTGGGCATCGGAGCGCGTTACATTGCAGGGTTTTCCAAAGTGGGGGATTTCGATAAGAGCGCGGCGATGGACCCCGATTTCAAAAACAGTGTAATCCAGGTAAGCTTGTTCTTCGCCATTCCGGCCCGCAAGCCATGACAATGCCATATTAGTGCATTACAAAAAGTTTAAAAAGCAGGGGAAACCCTGCTTTTTGCATTTATAACGTCAGGAAGAAAGACCGATCTGCCTTAGAAACTGCTCGCGGTAGTTGCTGCCGATCGGGATTTCCGTGTTTTGGATAAATACGCGGTTTCCTTCGATGTGGTCGATCTTAGATTTATTAATGATAAACGACCGGTGAATCCGCAGAAACCTGGATTTCGGGACCAGCTCTTCAAAACCTGAAAAAGTCATTGCCGGTAATAACGTATGCTGCAAAGTACAAACCCTGGTATAATTCCCGTTCGCCTCGGCATACAGCAGGTCGTCATGCATGATTTTATAGATCTTGCCATCCGATTTAAGAAACAGGAAATCATCTTCTTTTGATTCACCGGAATTTATCGGGGTATCACCGGCAGGTTTTAATTTTTCCATGGCCTTGTCCACCGCTACTATGAATCTTTCCAGGGAAAAAGGTTTGAGCAGATAATCGCAGGCCGCGAGGTCGAATGCGTCGACGGCGTATTCCTTGTAGGCCGTTGTAAATACGATCTGTGGGGGTGTTTTCAGCGTTTTGAGGAACGAAATGCCATCCATGACGGGCATGTTGATGTCCAGGAACACGATATCCACCTTTTGTTGCATCAGCACCGCCCGTGCTTCGAGCGCGCTCCCGCATTCGCCCGCCACGCGCAGGTAGGGCAGGTGTGCGCAATACGTACGTATAATGTCCCGCGCAATGGGTTCATCGTCAACGATCAGGCAATCTATCGGGGTCATATCAGCGCAGGTTGAGCCGTAAATTGATGGTGTAAGTATTTTCCTCGTTCTCAATCGTCAGATCGTGCTGGTTTGGGTACAGCAGTTGCAGTCGCTTCCTGACATTCGCAAGACCGAAACCGCTATGTTTTTCAACCATTTTAACGTCCGGCGCGGAACGGTTGTGGGAATTTTTCAGGTAAAAAAGAATCGAGTTTCCCCACACTTTTAATTGTATTTCAATAAAAACCTTCGGCTCCGAGGTGTTTTTGGAATGTTTAAATGCATTCTCGATAAAAACGATCAGCAGCATCGGGGCAATGCGAATGTCGGTGCTTGCGATATTTTCGATGTCGGTTTTCAGTTCCAGCCGGTCGCCGATCCGGAGCTGTTCAAAGTCGATATAATTGTGAATGTAAGCCAGTTCGTCTTTCAGTGGGACATAAGTTTCCGTCGCCTCATACACCGAATACCGCAGTAAATCAGACAGTTTCAATATTAAAGGCGGGATTTTTTCGTGCTGGGTGATCGAGAGGCCATACATATTATTTAATGTATTGAACAAAAAATGCGGGCTTAACTGTGATTGCAGCAAATGCAGCTCGCTCTGGCTCTGTGCGGCCTGCGTTTTGGCAGCTTCCAATTCCTTGCGGGTGCTCATTCTGAATAGCTTAATGAGCGCGCCCGTGCAAAGGCCGATGGCCAGAAAAGGTATCCAGTACAACAGCAGGTTTATGCCGGGAAAATCGTGGAACTGGAAGTCGGCATGGATAAAAAGCCAGACGAAGCAGATAGCGATCGTAATCGCCAGCTGATTCAAAACACTTTTCGAGATCGCACGCTGCCGGGCCGACCAGATGGTAGCCAGGTGCCGGCCAATATAAATGCAACCGAACAGGACGATGGTCGCTGCTGTCGCGAGTGCTTCGTCGTGGGCAGCGCCTATCGTGTTGAGGTAGGTGTCTACGCCGAAATATACGGGTACGGCACTGGCGACGGTGAGCACCGCATAAATGCCTGTCCGGGTTGCGTCCTTGTTATCGCTGTCGAATATGCTACTCATGGATCTATTCAATTAATGCCTCTCCGGCGACGGCAAATATGCCCTGCCGAAGCCGAAAGCGCAGCAAACCGTGTTCAGAAAAGCCCGGTTTCATGACAGACAGCCGCTGGACCGGGTCCAAATGGTTCGTCAGCTACAAACCGGTTTCCGTCATGGCTCCGGGAAGTTACAACACATTTATTTCATAGGGTTACCCGGCCGGGCAATATTTGCCTCACCACTCAACCTGTAAAATAATAGCCATGAAAACGCTTTTCACCATTCTGACGTCCTGCCTGATAGGCCTGCATGCACTCGCCCAACCGGGCAACACCATTTCCGGTACCGTGAAAGACGCCCGGAATGAAAGCTTCCCGGGCGCAACCGTGCGTTTGCTTAAAACATCCGATTCGACCCTCGTAAAAGGCGAAGTGACGGACATTAGCGGAAATTTTCTTTTTACCAACCTTGAAAATAACAGCTATACGCTGGCTATCAGTGCAATGGGTCAGAAAGATTTCAGGAGTTCGGCCCTAACGATCGATTCCGCGCATTCCAGCATTGCATTACCGGCGATTATCCTGCTTCCTGCCAAAAGTATTGAACTGAATGAAGTAGTGGTAAAAGCGAAAAAGCCGCTGATTGAGCAGGAAATGGATCGTACCATCGTGAATGTAGGGGCGATGATCGGGAGCGCTACGAGCAATACCTTCGATGTGCTTGGCAAAACGCCGGGCGTGAGCGTGAATGCAAATGGGGAGATCAGCCTCAACGGAAGGGCTGGCGTAATGGTGCTGATCGACGGCCGCAGCACTTACATGTCCGGCACCGACCTGGCCGCCTACCTGAAATCGCTACCTGGCGGTGTACTCGAAAGGATTGAATTAATGGACAACCCGCCTGCAAGGTATGATGCGGCCGGCAATGCGGTGATCGACATTCGCTTGAAAAAAATGCGCACAGGCGGGCTTACAGGAAGCGTCGCACTCGGTGGCAGCCAGGGCCGGTACGCGAGAAGCAACGATGCGGTGAATCTGAATTACAATCAAAGGAAACTGAATGTATTTGCCAATTTGGGTTACAGCTACGAACAAAATTACAGCGAAGACGATTTCAGTCGCAGGTATTATGAAGAATCCGGTAGCCTGAAATCGCGTGTTGATCTGAAAAACGACCAGAAAACTGCTTCAAACGGCTATAATGTAAACCTCGGGATGGATCTGGCAGCTACGCCCAAAACCACTTTTGGAACAATTATCAATCTCAACGGCTCGTCGCGGAAAGGTGATTTTGCCTACGAAAGCGTGCAAAAAAATGCATTAAACCTGCTGACCAGCTCCGGGAACGGCAGCACGGTTTCGAAAGATCGCCGCAACAATACCAGCGTCAATATGAATATGCTCCACAAATTCAATGATCAGGGCCGGGAGCTGGCCGTCGACGCGAATTATCTGGACTATCACACCCAGGGCAGGCAAGACCTTGAAAACCGCCTTTTCGACGCGGAAGAAGCCATCGTAAGTCGGGAGCTGTTCCGTTACCGCACGCCGTCGGAGATCAATATTTATACTTTGAAGGCCGATTATGTGCATCCTCTGAAGAACAAAGCGCGTGTGGAAGGAGGGTTTAAATCGAGTTATGTAGACAATGATTTTGTTTTCAACCATTATAATACCAACGACGGCAACACGGTACTCGACAACCGCCGCTCGAACCACTTTCAATACCGTGAGAATATTAATGCGGCTTACCTGAGCGGAGAGAAAAGATGGAAACGATTTGGAATGCAGCTCGGGCTGAGGTTGGAAAATACTATCGCCAAAGGCCATCAACTGGGTAATGACTCGGTTCCGGCTATGCGTTTTAACAAAAATTACACGAAACTTTTTCCCAGCATTTTCCTGAGCTACAAGCTGAATGATCACAATGCATTGGTACTCATGGCAGTAAGAAGGATTAGCCGGCCCAATTATCAGATGCTGAACCCATTTGTGTTTTACAAAGATCAATATACTTACAGCGCTGGTAACCCGCATCTGATCCCACAGTACCAGGACCGTCTGGAGCTGAAATACCAGCACAAATCATTCCTGAATATGGGACTGAGCGTCAACCGCTTTACTAACACCATTTTTACGACGATCCAGGCGCAGGGCGATACCTTCACAAGCCGCCCCGACAACATCGCCCACGGTTACATGGCTTTGCTGAACACCACCGTATCGGGCCAGCTTGCGAGCTGGTGGTACACCAACACTACATTACGGCTGTCGCGCATCACAATGAAAGGTCCCGTGTATACCGAGGCGCTCAATTACGCGACGAATGTAGCGCGTCTCGAAATCAATAATTATTACAATCTCGGTAACGGCTGGAATGCAGAGCTGGGCGGTTACTACGCGAGCCGCGATCTAAACGGGCAGGCACAGACTTCGGGCATGTTCCGCGTCAATGGGGGCATTCAGAAGAAAATCTGGAAAGGAAAGGGCACAGTCGCGATGAGTTTCGAGGACCTGTTTCATTCCTGGGTTTATCACAACCGGTCGTTCAGCATCCGGCAATCGGACTACTACCAGGTGGGCAGAACGGACACCCAGCGCATCAGCATCGCTTTGAACTACAAATTTGGAAAGGAAACCTTCGCCCGCAAACGTCGCCATAGCAACAATGCTTCCGATGACGAGAAAGGCCGGGTAGAGTAACCGCCGCTTTCAAGCCCGCCGGCCCGAACACGGTACGGTTCTGGCGATGTCGAGACTCCGTGTAAGGAGATTGAGAGACAAATTGGTTGTCATTGTTTGTTCAATGGCGTAAGGCAGGCCAGAAGCACCAGAATGAACGACAGGATCGAAGCATAGGTACGGATCGTGTGCAGCCTATTCCACGGAGCCTCAAACCGTAAACGGTGCGCTGCCAGTTCCTGCGCGGAGGCGCCATCGAGGTTAATTTTGGCCAGGGCTTCATTGAGAGGCACATTACCCAGCATGGTTACCCCGAATGAGGCGATCACCTACACCAGCGCGGCGCCAAAAAGCAGGTAAAATCGGCTCGTCCCGAAATGCTGGTAGGTGCTCACCGGCAGCAGCACCAATGCTCCCATGAAGCTGCTGATAAACACGGGATTGAGTATGGCGATATTGATGGATTGCATTGCGGCAAGGTAGTTCGCATCCGAAAGCGCCCCGAGTCCCGGGTTCACCGAGCAGGCGTAGCTGTAAAATAGTCCGGCGACAAGGCCGCTGGCAAGAGCCGTCACTAGCAGAAATAAGTTGATCGTCGTCATGTTCTTTTTTTCTTTCAAAGTTCGGGGCGACAATGGCAGAAAAATAGAACAAAAGCGACAGGCTACAAGTAACGCTCTCCGATTTCCCGGGCCAGCTGCGCAAATTCGTCGAATGTACTGGGCTTGGTTACGAAACTGGTAACACCCGACAAATACGCCGTTCGTATCAATGTGGGATTGGACGACGTAGAAAGCATCACGATTGGCATAGCTGCCAGCCGGTTGTCGGTGCGGATAGCCGCCACCGTTTCCAGCCCGTTCATTTTGGGCATATTCATGTCGATAATGATCACCGACGCCGCCGGATCTACGACTTTCTTCATCAATGCGAGCAGGTCGAAACCATTTTCGACTTCGACAATCTCGACATCCATGCCCGATTCCTGAATAGCTTCCCGGATAAAAAAACGGTCGTCCTGATCGTCGTCAGCGAGATAGATCCTCTTGGAGTAGCTCATCCGGAAAATAATTAGCCCGAGATAAACCCGGATTTCCGGGGCGGGGTCAATGAATAGTTTGTTCCTTTCGTAAAGGTAACCCCGAAAAGTGACAAGCCAAGCCCCAAAAAGACTAAATTCCCTTTTGGGGGAATTTAGTCGCGCTCGAATCTCATTACCCACATCCAGTTCATTGGCCAGTTGGAATTGACACCGTCATGGCTCAACAATACATTGTTTACCAATTCATAACCAATCAGCGAACCGCCCTTTTGGGTGATGTCCTGTTTGGCCTGGTTATACAACTGGATCCAGGTCTCGGGTGAGATCAGGTCTTGAGAAGCGTTCTTAAATCGTTGCCAGCTGCTGTTTTCGGCATTGTTGCCGTAGCGTTCGATCAGGTAATGCTTGAAACTTTCGTCGTTCAGCGTAATCACTGTCTGTTTTTCATTTTCGCCTTCCATAACTATCAAGTTAAACTTTGTGGACAAGTTGAAAATTGTAACCGACGTTAGTATTAAAACTGTACCAATTTCTTGTTAGAATTGTAGAATTATCTCACAAATGCATTTCAAACTATCCTGCGGCTGGTTTTAATTATTTTTAGGCCATTAATCCCTTCTTTCTTGCGCTATGCAATGCCTCAATGGAGTTGTCGGCTTGCAGCTTTTCGAGTATTCGCTGCCTGTGAGTGTTGACAGTATGGACACTGATATCCAGCAATGCGGAGATTTCTTTACTCAATTTCCCTGCGCCGATCATGCCCAGTATCTCTTTTTCGCGCGTCGTGAGTCTGATACCACCTGTTATATCATTGTTTTCCAGTTTAACAAGTTCGCCTGTCTGGAAATTGATGACTTGGCTTCTGACATCCGTGAGTGTCTGGTTAGGTGAAATGTCGATCACTCCCAGCGAAAGCCAGATGTTCCCGGACGCATCCAGTTCCAGCACCTGATGCTGCTCGGTGACGCGGATCGCCGTTTGGCTGTCCATTAAAATGCGGTATTCCGTCACCATTTTAAACTGCTTGCGTGTGTTTGCAGGCTGGGCCATCATGAATTTCATCGCATCATAACCATTACGCGCCAGTGCCTGCCGGTCGTCGGGGTGGATCTTTCGATCGAACTGGTCATTCGGAATGCATGAATCCACTTCTGCGAAATCGTATCCGTACAAATGGTAAAAGTTGCGCGACGCGTAAACGTGCGTCTGTTTTTGCAGGTCATAGACGGTCACCCCACTGCTGCTAAGCTGGGCCATCGCGCGGATGAGCGCCAGTTGCCTGTCGAGCCGGTCCGGTTCGAAACCGTCAAAATCATAATACCTGTTTAGCAGTTGCAGGTAATCGGGAGCAATCATCACCGGCTTCCCTGGTGCGTTTTGTAATGATAATTCAGTATTTCTTCTCATCGGCATCCGGATTTTCTTTGCAGTAATATTCAAATGGACAACTCAGGGCGCCCTCCACCTAAGGTACGGCCCCATTATTTTGCCAAAATCATCAACGACATGAATTTTTCAGCAGTCCGCGGGGCCGATACGCAGTGGGGAAAAGCCTTCGCCAAAGCGCTGGCCGCCGATAACCGGCATTTGATCCTGATCGGTTCAAACGAAGCCGCCCTTGAAGCGCTAGTGCGCGAAATCGTACGAAAATACCGCGTGTTGGTGCATTACCTCGTCGTCGACGATGCCGATACGGGAAGCATTATAGCGGCCTGTGAAAAGATCAACGACCGGTTTGAGGTCGACCTGCTGATCAATTATGCCGAAACCGGGTTTCAACAGCGCCTGGAAGAATACGACGTCCGCTCGCTGGACCGGAAGCTGAAAACCAATCATGCGAGCGGGATCCTGTACTTGCACCAGCTGCTTCCCAATCTGCTCCTGCACGCTCACGCCCGTGCGATCGACCTTTGGCACTGCCCGCACCATGTTCCGGTTTGGGAGCAGGCATTGCTGGCATTCAACATGCGTTTTGCGGAACATCTCAATTCGGAACTGAACGATGCCGGGTTGCAGATCAGCAGTTTTGCATTGCCGGCTTTCGAATCGTCCGCATCGCCTGAAAGGGTAGGGGCAATCCTGGAAAGTGTTGTGCCGGGCCTGGGCGAAAGCCGGGCTGTGGTGCGCTAATGCCATTTAGTTAGGAGAAAAGAGGCACACCTGCTTGTGAAATGATAGATTTGCAGTATCACCACATCAACAGTTTCATGCAAGACATTCAGATCCGGCAGGCGACGCTCGACGAGCTGCCCAAACTCCTTGAGTTCGAACAAAAATTAATCGCCAATGAGCGGCCGCTCGACGACACCCTCATTGAGGACGAATTTCATTATTACGATTTGGAGAAAATGATCCGCAGCGATGAAGCGGAAGTGCTGGTAGCAGTCCTGGGCGACCGGCTGATCGCAAGCGGCAATGCGCGTATACTCGACGGCAAGCCATATAACGACTTCAAACGCTATGCATTCCTCGGTTTTATGTATACCGAGCCCGACATGCGGGGCCGGGGTATCAACAAACTGATCATCGACGCATTAGTCGAATGGGCACGGGGCAAAGGTCTCGATGAGGTTCGTTTGCAGGTCTATTCCGACAACACCCCGGCCGTAGCAGCCTATGAAAAAGTAGGTTTCAAGAAAATGCTAACCGAAATGCGCCTCACTACCGGGCGATAATGCAGCCGCCAAAGAAGTCATTAGGTCAGGAATTGTCAGGCATTAGTACAGAATATCTCACCTGACCTCCCCCAATCAAACCTGACGAGCCATGACCACACCTGACCACCTGACCATACCTGACGACCCATGACCATACCTGACCACCTGACCATACCTGACGACCCATGACCACACCTGACCATACCTGACCCGATAGCAATACAACGTTTCCCGAGCATGTCATGAAATGATAAGTCGTTGGCGCGTGGGGGTAAGCCGCGGGCGGAAGGGCTGCAATACCTTTGTTGCATCCAAAAACAACCAAACAATCGACATATGAAAACGCTCAAAAATGTAATGCTTATCAATGCAATCAGTTCAGGTGCAACAGGCTTGGGACTGGCGGCTTTTCCAAAAGCTATCGCCGCCCTGTTCGAAACTACGGCCACCATGCCATTCGTCGAAACCGGCATTTTCCTGGTCGCGTTTGCAGCGCTGGTCTTTTCGGTAAGCCGTAGCAACCCGTTGAATGTCCGCGCAGTAAGGCTGGTAATTGTGCTGGACACGCTTTGGGTGATCGGTAGCGCGGCCATTGTGCTGTTCCAGCCTTTCCCGATTTCGTTCATCGGTTACGTGTTCATCGGTGCGGTGGCGGCCTGGGTGGCTGGTATGGCTTATTTCCAATCGGCCGGTCTCAGACAAATCTCTGTCTCGAAGTAAATCCATTCTACCCGCCATGAAAGCAGTGCCCTGTCGCCATTCCGGTCGGCAGGGTTTTCTTTTTTGTATTTAAATCGTCATTTTAGCGCCATCCAAACCTTAGCCAGAAATACATTATCAAGCCATGAATTTATCCGACATTGCCGCATTACGCCTTGCTAATCAGCAACTTTTGAACACCCGCTTCACCGACCCCGCCGAACTGGTGGCTTGGATGGGTGCCGTACAGGCGCAGGATTTTGCGATGGCCAAATGGGCGCTCGGCATGCGGCTGAAAAAAGCGACGGACGCAAGCGTGGAGCAGGCCATCGACGCGGGAGGCATTATCCGTACGCATATTATGCGGCCTACCTGGCATTTT
The DNA here is from genome assembly GCA_966211825.1 of uncultured Dyadobacter sp. Classification (GTDB taxonomy): domain Bacteria; phylum Bacteroidota; class Bacteroidia; order Cytophagales; family Spirosomataceae; genus Dyadobacter. The sequence goes on from CBIHPQ010000010.1 coordinate 31,442, forward strand.
GTGGCGAAGGAAGATGCCCGCTGGATAATGGACCTCACGGCGCCGCACGTCTACAAGCTGGCCGGAACCATGTACCGCCAACTAAAACTGGACAATTCTGTTTTCAAAATCACCAACGACCTGATCGGCAAGCTGCTGGCCGACGGCGGTGAGCTGACGCGGGAGGAAGTGATTGCGGAAGTAAATAAGGCGGGCATCGAAACGGACAACCTCCGCGCTACGCATATCATGTTCCAGGCCGAGCTCGACAAGATTATCTGCAACGGTGCACGGCGCGGGAAGAAGTTTACCTACGCCTTATTTGATAAAAAAATACCTGCTGCGGCGCCGATGAAGCGGGAAGAAGCACTCGCCGCATTGGCAAAACGCTATTTTATGAGCCACGGGCCGGCCACTGTCCAGGACTTCGTATGGTGGAGCGGTTTGTCGGTCACCGACTCGAAGCTGGCTTTCGAAGCAGTTCGGGCTGATTTTGAAATGGCTCTTGTAGGCGGGCGCGAATATCTTTTTGCCGCACCCGCAGAACTGCCCAAAGTACAGGCAAAAGCAATGCTCATCCCCGCATTCGACGAAATTACCATCGGTTATGCCGACCGTAGTGCTGCCATGGACGATGCCATTGCGCAAAACCGCGAATCGGGTAATGGTATTTTTAAACCGGTTGTAATGGTGAAAGGCAAGATCGCGGCTGTTTGGAGGCGGACAGAGAAGAAAGACGTTGTCCATATTGAAATTGCACCCTTGTCAAAAATGCCGGCGGCAGCCGAAAAATCGCTGGATGCAGCGGGGACTGCCTATGCGCATTTTGTTGGGAAAAAGAATGCAGTATTTCAATAGAAACCCATTCAAAGCATTCTTTCGATTTTGTGATATTCAATATGTTCCTTGAAAAAAGGTTCCGAGAATTTCTTGAAGTCGAAACGTTCGTAAAACCCCAGGGCGTCGGTTCGCGCGTCGCACCACATACGGGCGTACCCTTGCGTTTGCGCGTACGAGATGGCGTGTTGCAGGAGTTTGGAACCCAGCCCTTTGCCTTGAAATGCAGGTAGGGTAGCAAATTTTCGGAACCTGATGTTACTCCCGTCGGCGAAAAGTGAAATGACCGAGGTAAGTGCGCCATCGGAGTACAAACCGAAGTGAATGCCGAGGTCGTCTTCGGGCACTTTCACGAATTCGCGGGGCTTGTCAGGCCAGAGCACCAAATGCCGGATTTCCATCGCTTCATCAGCATTAATTTTTTGAATTTCAATTGAATACATTCCTTTTACTTAATATAAAAAATAACTAACTACACTCATATTTCGTACAAAGGTACGCGTTATCCAACCCGCATCCCCATGACCCAGCCGGCCGCGCTTCAAAAAGAGGAACCGTTATTCTGGTCCACCGGACTGGGTACCGATGTTTGGCAGATGTTCTGCGCTGCCCGGGACGGCGATCTGGAAGTGGTTAAAAAACAGCTGCCAAAAGACCGTTCCCTTGTGCGGGGTGCCTATGATTACCGCACGCCCATGTCGTTTGCGGTGGCCAACGATCGGCTGAAAGTGGCCGAATACCTTTTGCAGCACGGCGCGAGCCCGGTCGATTCCGGTACCGGCGATCCGCTCATTCAAATGGCGCGCGACCGTGGTTTGGCAGCGATGGAAGAACTCCTGGAACGCGCATTGAACCGCCATAAAGGCTCCGACGCCGGCAAGCAAATGGCCGCTGCTATCCGAAACCGCGATTTTAAGGCATTCAATGTACTGCTGGCCGGGTCGGATGAATATGTACACGCTACCGATGATGAAGGTAACCAGCCCATTCACTGGGCTACCATGTCGCGCCAGCCCGAAATGATCGACGTATTACTGGCCCGCGGAGCCGATATCAATGCCAAACGACCGGACGGCGCCCGGCCTGTCCAACTCACCAACGGGGATTATTCCTACCGCGGGTGGCGCGATGTGCCTGAGGATTGGAAATGGAAACCCAATGATATTTATCTGCATCTGGTCAGCAAAGGGGCATATGTGGATATTTGTATGGCCGCATTAAAGGGCGACGAGGCAAGGGTAAGGACATTGGTCGACCTGGATCCGTCGCTCGCGAACAAGCCTTCCGAATACGTTACCTATTATGCCGGCTCCGGTACGCCCCTGAAAAATGCGGCAATGGCCGGAAGAGTTTCGATCGCCAAACTATTGCTCGAAAAGGGTGCAGATCCAAACCTGCCGGAAGAAGGTATAGCGCCCATGGGCCATGCGCTGCATTCGGCAGTGGTTTATAATCATATTGAAATAGTGAAACTCCTGCTTGAACACGGGGCTCACCCAAATGTACCGGTCGAAAGCTCGGCGGACACGCTTACGGCGGCCTTGGAGCGCGGCGATAAGGCGATGATCGACCTGCTGTGCTCCTACGGCGCGGCGCGGTCGCTCGATTTGCTCGCGTATTATGGCGACATTCAGACCGCGGCCGCAGTGCTGAAAGCCAACCCGTCGCTTGCCAAAGACGCTTCGGCACAGGAAAC
>CBIHPQ010000011.1:0-33735 GCA_966211825.1 uncultured Dyadobacter sp.
CTTAATTTCAATCAACCGATCGGTTCGTGGGATGTAAGTAATGTCGAAACAATGACTGGGATGTTGTCCTCGGCAGCAAGCTTTAATCAGCCTTTAAATGACTGGGATGTTAGCCAGGTTATCCGCATGGAAGGCCTGTTTTTCGAGGCAAAAACATTCAATCAGCCAATTGACAATTGGGATGTTGGAAATGTGCAGAGTACCAGCTCAATGTTCTCCCGGGCCGCTGCATTTAACCAGCCGATCGGATCTTGGGACGTTAGCAACGTGCGTAGTATGCAGTCGATGTTCAGTGGCGCCGCCAGTTTTAATCAACCCCTCGACACCTGGGAGGTTGATAGTGTGATGATCATGATTTCTATGTTCGATGGCGCCGCCAGTTTTAATCAACCCATCGGCACCTGGAATGTGGGAAATGTGATTGATATGTCTTTTATGTTCAAAGAAGCCACCGCATTTAACCAGCCGATTGGTAACTGGAATGTTGGGCAGGTAACCAACATGCACTCTATTTTTCTGCAGGCATCGGCTTTCAATCAGCCAATTAACAATTGGGATGTAAGTAAGGTTACCGATATGTCTTTCATGTTTGCCGATGCACATTCCTTTAACCAGCCCCTTAATAACTGGGATTTAAGTCAGACTACTGATATTTCGGGGATGTTTTACGCGGCGAGGGCTTTCAACCAGCCTGTCAACGGGTGGAATGTGAGCGGGATTACCAGCATGCTTGGCGCCTTTTATCTTGCAGGTACATTTAATCAGCCACTCACTGACTGGACACTTTCCCCCGGCGCGAACCTGACCGTCCTGCTTTTCGACTCAGGGATGGATTGCGTAAATATGACCCGGACATTGCAGGCATGGGCTGCCAATATTGCAATGCCTGATAACATTACATTTGGCGCCGAGGGTATCACTTATGGCTCTCCGGCGGTCGCGGCATTGGAAACTTTAAGAGATTCCAAAAATTGGTCGATTGCCATTGGGGATGAGGTATTATGCGAGGCCCTGCCCGTTTCGCTGATCAGTTTTGATGCAGAAACTGTCGGCAGAACGGTGCAACTGGAATGGGCCACGGCATCGGAAACTGACAATGACTATTTCGACGTGGAGCGCTCGTCCGATGCAAGAAATTGGAAAGCAATAGGCCGGATCAAAGGCGCCGGAACTGTAATTACTGCCCGCAATTATTCCACGACCGATTCCAGTCCACTGGAAGGCAGATCGTACTACCGGTTGAAAATTGTGGATTTCGAAGGAAAAGCGGAATACTCCAACATACGCGTCATTAAAATCAACACACCTGCCCCGAGCATTTACCCGAATCCTGCGACGACCTCGTTAACACTTTCAGGAAAAACAGACGGCTATGTTAAAATTTACAGTATGTCTGGTCAGGAGGTAGGACAAATAGCGGTGAAAGGCGAAAAGACGGTTATACCCATCAAGGAACTTCCTGTGGGATCCTATTTGCTAAAATCAAACGATGGATGGAGTTCAAAATTTATCAGGCACTAATAGAATTCTTCCAAGCCGGTTAATATGTTGAAATCCCTCCGGCCGCGCGCCTGAGGGATTTGATCGACACTACCGGATAACGGAAGCCAGGGGGTTGTACCAACCGCGCGAACTCAATGAACACATGGGTATTATCCAAAAGAGTTTAAAGGATCCGCTGCCCGTCACCCATGCGGTAGCCCATAATGCTGCACAATCGAGCGGTACGCCCTGTCACGGTCCTTTTCCGTCGAAAACCGCCAGCGGTCAATGACGGCCAATCCTGCTGAGCTCCCGTTAAAAAGTGCTTGTTCAAAGTGTATTTCAAAACCGTCGGCGCTATCTTTTGTGATGCTGTCGACATTATCCAGATTGATCGCCCGCTTCTGCTGATCGTTGTATGCGAAAGTCGCCATTATCTAATTGGTTTAGTTTGTTTGGACCTACCGGAAACCTATGTTGACCCAACATACCCTATTCCGGAGAAACATCCAAACGGTTCCTGTCTAAGGCGGGTTACCACAGATAAATAGTTTTGATCCGTGAGAACTATTTCCATGGCCAAACCAGCATAGGCTTCGCCTGCTTTCCATGCCCAGAGGCTTGAAAACTTTTGCACGCAAATAACGATCAAGAGGCTGTTTTGAAAGCTTCCGCAAGCATCCGAAAACTTGTCAAATATTCGTTTCGCCGGGAGCGGTTTTAGTCCAGGAACTGCCTTGCTGCCGCGACCACACGCTGGGGATCGGGAAAAGGGATTTCTTCCGTATAGATCCGGTCGGCAACGTGCCGGATAACAGGGCTTTTGCTTCGCAGTTTTTGGGGAACTGAAAAAGGAAGTAGTGCATGAGGGGATTTCCAGGGAGTATGCTGGGGATTGGTTTGGGCATATAAAACAACGGCAGGCGTTTGCATCGCCGCGGCAATGTGGATCGTGCCCGTATTAACCGATACCATGCATGCTGCCCTGCCCACAAGCTGAATCAACCCGCCCAGGCCCAACGTTCCCGCCACGGAAACAGCCGCCCCACCGACGCAGCCGGCAATCCGTTCCGCTAACACTCTTTCAGAAGCCGAGCCGGTTACCAGCAAGCGCATTCCGAACTCGCGGGCCAGTAATTTCCCTGCTGCGATCCAGTGATCCTCGGGATACTCGCGCTTCGCTTCCGACACACCGGGATGCAGGATCATAAATGTGTCGCCCCATTCCGCGATTTTTTGGGATAATGCCAAATCCTCCTTGCATTCGAGCAGCAGCCGGTCGTCGGCCACATTTGCGCCCAGCATGCGCACCAGGCCCAGGTCCCGCTCCACCTGATGCACAATGCGTTCATAAGGCTCCACGTCGGGCACCCAATGCGTGAGCAGGTCGTAGGCATTCTCACGTGCGTAAGCCACGCGCACGGGGATGCCCGCCATGTACGCCAGCGTAGCCGCAGGAAGCGCGCTTTGGCTGTAAACCGTAAAAATAACAGCCGCATCGAACGACCGGCTCCGTATTTCCTCCGCCAATGCAAGTAGTGCCGTAGGGTCCATTCCATTACTTTTCACCCACGGCAACGCTGCTGCCATCACGTGATCGACGCAAGCCAGGTAAGGGGCGATGATGGAACCGGCCGGGGATGTCAGCAACGTAATGCGGCTCCCGAACGACTCTTTGAGCGCACGGATGGCCGGCGACGACATGATCACGTCGCCCATATTGTCGGCCCGGATGCAAAGGACGTTACGATAAGGGTTTTCAGACATCCCTGGCGATCGATTGCGTAGTAATGTAGTCGGTAGCGTCCAGGAAATACCGAGTCGTGTAGTCGGGCTCGCGGTACTCGCCGGTTTCCCATTCGGTTTCATTGCCGTTATCGATCAGGATCGTACGGCAGCCCGCCCTTTTGCCGGCTTCGACATCGTTCAGGATATCGCCGACCATCCAGGAATGGCTCAGGTCGATATGCAGCTCCTCCGCAGCGCGCAGCAAAAGGCCCGGCTCCGGCTTGCGGCAGTTGCAGGCTATGTCGGCAGCGGCCGGCAAATGCGGACAATAGTAAAATCCGGAAAGTACGACGCCGTTTTCGGCAAAACGGTCTTCAAAAAAGCGAACGAGGGCATCGAGTTCTGTTTGGGAAAACAAACCCATGGCAAGCCCCGGCTGGTTCGAAATGATTACCAGCCGGTAGCCGTCGCCCTGCAACGTTCGCAGCCCTTCAAAGACGTCGTCTTCAAATACAACCTTCGCAGGATCTACATTATAGGGTTCATCGCGGATGAGCGTACCATCCTTATCCAGAAAAACCGCTTTAACCAATTCATGAAGCATAAGTAATTGCATTTGCCTGGTAACCACTCAACGGTTTGGTTTGCACCCTTCTCTGATCCAGCAGGTAGGCTGGTCTGGCTTTGCGTTCGCCCATTACCCTCATATACAGCCGGTCGGCCTGCCGCGCGACAAACGACCACGTAAAATTTTCGTTGACGCGCTTCAATGCATTCCGGCAAAGCTCGCCGTATTTTTCCGGGCAGGAAATACCCGTTTTCACGGCCGCAGCCAATGCTTCCGGGTTATGCGGCGGTACCAGGAAACCGGTTTCGCCATGCCGCACGGTGTGTTTAATGCCGCCCACATCCGAGCCGATCACCGGCGTGCCGCAGGCCATTGCTTCGAGCGGGGTAATGCCAAAGGGTTCATACCAGGGTGTGGAAATGAAGAAATCCGCTGCCTCATAGTAGTATTTCAATTGCTTACGGTTACGACGGCCCGTGAAAATCACCTGACCTTCCACTCCCTCCGCCTCGGCCAAAGCTTTCAACCGCCGGAACTCCGGATCGCGGTCGAAATCGGGCTTTTCGTCCGAGCCGCCTACGATCAGCAGCTTGATATGGGGAACTTCCCGGAGGTAATGCATGGCGCGGATCACATTGTCCACGCCCTTCCGCGGCACGATGCGACCGAGTTGCAGCAGCACGACGTCGTTCTTGTGAAGTCCCAACCGGCGCCGGGCAGCCGGTTTTGAGGCCGGGCCAAACTCCTCAGAGCTAAACCCGCAGGGAATAACGGTAATGCGCGTCGGGTCGGCATGGTAATGCTCGATCAGGTCCTGCTTGTCCTGCGGGCATTCGGCGATCACGTAGTCCGCATCCTCAACGATCATCTGCTCAATATCCAGCCTGGCTGCCGGGAATGCGTCATTTTCTTTTTGATGGATCATCCGGATCTTGCCCAGCGCATGAAACGTAACCACATACGGAATACCGAGTATCAGCTTAATGCGGGAAGCCACCAGCCCCGACATGAAGAAATTGGCATGGACCAGCTCGTAATGCAAGCGCAGCCTGCGGATGAAGCTTACCATGCTTGTCGTAAACTCATCCATAAAACCTAATAACTGCTCCTTAGGCACCTCCCGGGCGGGGCCGGCCTCTACATGCACGACGCGGATGCCCGGCAGCCATTCGACGATCTCGGGAAGGCTTTCGTCATCCTTTCTTGTAAAAATATCGATTTGATAACCCAGCCTGGCGAGTGACTTGCAAATTTCAGCCACATACACATTCTGACCTCCGCTATCGACCCCGCCCAGCACCGCGAGCGGCGAGGCATGCTCACTGATAAATGCTATTTTCCGTTTCATGTTGATGAAGTTGAATGGTTTCTGTAAAAATTTTCTCCCAGTCGGAGGTGAAGCGGCTGATTGCAAAGCGGTCGAGCGCAATGCGGCGGGCATTTTCGCCCATGCTGCGTGCGAGCTGCGGCTCGGCGATCAGCCGGTGCATTCCTGCTATAAGTTTGTCGGGATTGGTATCGATCCAGCCGGACTCGCCGTCTTTAATGACCGTCACATATTCGGTGGTCGCCAGTGCCACAATGGGCATGCCGGTCATCATGGCTTCGCAAACGGCCAGCCCGAAACTGGTGGAACGGATAGGATTGAAAAAGAACCGGTAATGGCTGATAAACTCCGGCAACCGGGGATTAAGTACCTCTCCCAACCCACCGGATTGCTCGGTACCCATTCCGATAAGGTCGATAGGCACGTGTTTCCTGACCTCGTCGAAAACGTCCCAGCCCGTAATGCGTCCGCGCTGCTGAATATGGTTGATCACCACAATTCCCTTTGGAATATCGCCCTTCCATTGCACCTCGGGAATGCAAACGCCGTGCGCTACCACCCGCACATTCGGCAGGCCGCCATTATCCCACATCAGTTTATTGAAATGCGTCACGTGCACCAGCATCACCGTCGGGTCGGTCATGATGTGCCGGGTGTTGGTAGGGTGCCCCTCCGGCGTGTTGTGCTCCACATACACCCGCGGCGAGCGCCTCTGCTCTTCCGACAGGATCTCGTACTGGTCGACCAGGAAGTTCCGCTCCGATTGGAAGAGGATACAGTCGAACTCCATGTTCCGCACCTCCGCGGCGGGCACTTCTATCACATTACTGCCAAACGGGAAGGTCTGTCCGCGGCCGTAATAGCCCTCCGTCCGCGCTTCGTTGACGGGGATGTAGAGGTCGTAGTTACCTTGTGAAAGGTAGTACAAATAACTTCCGTGAATATGCCATGTGAAGATTTTCAGCCTCGATTTTGTAGCGCTCGTCCCATTCATATTTGTTGCATTTGGATTGAAACAGACGCCGCCCTGTAAAAAACAGTGCCATTGCACCCGAAGCGCCTCGCTGATTACGAGCCTATTAGCCGGCCGCACCAGGAAACCGGAGTGAAGCGCTTCCAAACGCAACGTATAGCGGATTTGAACCGGGATGTGTGTCATGGAAGAACTTCCACAGGCATACACACCCCATTTTAATAATTGCACCGGATGTCCTGCCCCTCACCGGCAAGTCGCGTCACTGGCATAGTACTTGAGTGCTGCTCGCCGCACTTCAAACTATACCATCGCCTATGTACATTTTGGGAATCAATGCAGCATTCCATGACAGCGCTGCGGCACTGGTCAAAGACGGCCGTCTGATTGCAGCCGCCGAGGAAGAACGATTTACACATATCAAACATGGCAAACGACCGGTCCCATTCACCACCTGGGAAATGCCCTTCCATGCCATCGACTTTTGCCTGAAAACGGCCGGCATCACGCTCAAAGACGTCGATCGCATTGCCTATTCCTTCGATCCCGAGGGAGTGAGCGAATCGTCGGTGTATGAAGATGAGGCCTGTGACGACATTCTGGCGCCATCCAAGGTGTACAATGGCTGGGACACAATCTTCCTGAATTATATCCGCAAAGCACCGGAACAGCTCCGCGATGGCTACCCGCATCATTTACAAAAAAGGCTGGCCGGCGCGAGCGACCTGCTCGACAAATGGGAATTTGTAAACCACCACATTTCGCACGCGGCCAGCGCATTCTTCCCATCGCCCTATACTGAAGCCGCCGTGCTTACCATCGACGGACGTGGCGAAAAAGCAACCACCGGCTATTTTTTCGGAAAAGGAAATACGCTGGAACAGCTCGCAACGGTGGATATGCCGCATTCGCTGGGTATTTTGTATGAAAAAATCACGACCTATCTCGGCTTCCTGCATTCGTCGGACGAGTACAAGGTGATGGCGCTGGCCTCCTATGGAAACCCCGTTTACCTGAACGACTTCCGCTCGGTCATTCATGTGAGCGACAACGGGCAGTATACTATCGACGATTTCGATCCGGAGCAATGGTGGGGCCCCGGCCGCAAGAAGGACGACCCGTTCGAACAGCTGCACCACGATATCGCGCATTCCCTGCAAAAGGCACTGGAAGAAACAGTCCTGAAACTGGTACAATGGCTTTACGACCAAACGGGCGCAGAAAACCTGTGTATGGCGGGCGGCGTAGCATTGAACTGCGTCATGAATGCGGTGATCCGCGACCGGGGGCCATTCAAAAATGTGTGGGTGCAGCCAGCCGCCGGTGATGCCGGAACCGCCCTGGGCGCTGCGCAATGGGTGGATGCCCGCCTGCACGCTGATGCCCTCGGCCCACGCTACACCGAACCGATGGAGCATGTGTACTGGGGTCCTGAATATACCGACGAGGAAATCGAGCAATTTATGATCTGGGCCAAAACTCCTTACAAACGGCTCCACCATGTAGCCAGGGAAACGGCCGCTATCCTGGCACAAGACAAGGTTATTGCCTGGTACCAGGGCCGGATGGAGTTCGGGCCGCGTTCGCTGGGCGCAAGGTCCATCCTCGCCTCGCCCATCCACCCGGAAATGCAGGCCCAGCTGAACGATATCAAAGACCGCGAGGATTTCCGCCCCGTGGCGCCGGTGGTACTAGAAGAAGATGCGCCCGAATGGTTCGAAAACGCAACCGCTTCGCCATTCATGCTGTTTGTTTACCCGGTGAAAGAGGATAAGGCCGATCGCATTCCGGCTGTGCGGCATACCGACGGCACCGCGCGCGTCCAGACCATCAATGCTAACCAGCATCCGCTTTACCACGAGCTGATCACCGAGTTCAAAGCACTCACAGGTGTTCCTGTTTTGGTCAATACCTCATTCAACACCCGCGGCGAGCCGATCGTATGCTCACCACGCGACGCGATCGAGTGTTTCTGGACGTCGCCTTTCGATGCATTGATTATTAATTCATTTATCCTGGAAAAATAATGCTACCGGTCAACATCAGCGTTGTGATCCCGACTTACAGGCGTCCGGCACTGCTCAGAAAGTGCCTGGATGCCCTTCGTGAACAGACCTACTGGCGGACATTCTACGAGGTAATCGTCGTGTCTGACGGTCCCGACCCCGAAACCGAGGCATTGGTGGAGCGCTTCATTCGCGAATGGCCCGACATGGCCGTTTTCTTCCACCATTTGCCTGCCCGGAAAGGACCTGCCGCGGCGCGCAATTTCGGTTGGAAAAAGAGCAGCAGCGAACTCATCGCCTTCACCGACGATGACTGCATTCCCGATCCGTTCTGGCTGGAAGAATATGCCATAATTTATCGCGCGAAGGCTCAACGCCTCATCGGTTTTACGGGCAAAGTGGTGGTACCGGTTCCCGCAAAGCCAACCGACTATGAAAAGAACGTCGCGCACCTTGCCAATGCCGAGTTTGTTACAGCCAATTGCGCATGTTCCCGCGCCGCACTGGAATTAACGGGCGGCTTCGACGAAGAATTTCCCATTGCCTGGCGCGAGGATTCCGATCTGGAATTTAAGTTGTTGGAAAAGCAGGTCCCTATCCTACACATTCCCGAAGCGGCGGTGTGCCATCCCGTGCGTGAGGCCGGTTGGGGGATCAGCGTCGCCGAGCAGCGAAAGAGTATGTTCAATGCATTATTATTTAAAAAACATCCCGGCTACTACCGGACGAAGATTTCCGCCGGCCCGGTCTGGACCTATTACCTGATCATTTTCGCTACCCTGGCAGCGATAGGCGCTTTTATGGCCGGCATGCCGGTGATCGCCATGATCGCCCTGGCCATTTGGGCAGCAGCCGTTGCTGCTTTTGTGCTCAGGCGTATGAAAGGGACTTCCGAGACCCTCTCCCATCGCCTGGAAATGATTTTCACCTCATTGCTCATCCCATATCTTTCTGTTTACTGGACGCTCCACGGTGCGGTGCGTTATAAAGTATTTTTCCTATGAAATTCTCAACCGAAAACACCCGTAAAATTGCCGTATTCAGGGCATTGCAACTGGGCGACATGCTTTGTGCCGTCCCCGCATTCCGCGCGCTGCGCTCAGCCTACCCGGAAGCTGAAATCGTATTGCTGGGACTGCCCTGGGCGAAATCTTTCACCGAACGGTTTTCCGGCTATTTCGATGGTTTCATCCATTTTCCGGGCTATCCCGGCCTGCCCGAGCAGCCGTTCGACCAGCTATCGTGGCAGCAGTTCGTGAACCAGATGCGGAAGGAAGGTTTTGACCTTATATTACAAATGCAGGGAAACGGAAGCGTGGTGAACGAAATGCTGCGCGAACTCGATGCAGGTACCGTCGCCGGTTTCCACAGTGAAGGAAATGAGTGCAATCCTGAGTACTTTCTGCCCTACCCGGACGGGATTTCGGAGGTTCACCGGCATTTGCGGCTCATGGCGCATCTGGGCATCCCCGCCGTGGGCGATATGCTGGAATTTCCCGTCGAGGATGAGGAGGTAAGGCATCTGCACGACGAATGTTCGATCCTCCTGCGCGACCGCTTCGTGTGCGTGCACCCGGGTTCACGCGGGTCGTGGCGCCAGTGGCCGCCCTCGCATTTCGCCTGCCTGGCCGACCAATGCGCCGGATTGGGTTACCAGGTGGTTGTGACGGGCACCTCGGGCGAGGCTCCGATTACACGGGAAGTGATCGAACAAATGGATTATCCGGCGATCGACCTTACCGGCCATACCGGATTGGGCGAAATAGGCCAGCTTATCAAAGAGGCCGACCTGCTGATCAGCAACTGCACCGGCGTGTCGCACATTGCAGCGGCGGTGGAGACGCCGAGCATTGTCATCAGCATGGATGGCGAACCCGAGCGATGGGGTCCGTTGAACAAACAGCTCCACAAAACCATCGACTGGACCCGCGGAAACGATTTCGACCACGTTCTGGCCGAAATGGAGATGTTGCTGGAAGAGCAATAGCGGGTTATTTCAAAATGCCTTCTACCAGCGATTGCCATTGTATTTTGGAAAATACCTTTTCCCCGATGAGCCCCGTGATGGCGTTCCTGACTTTGTCGATCAGGGAGTCAGCCTCGGTGTTGGGGTTGATATTGCGGTCGTAAACGGCCACGGTAATGGTGCTGTTTTCGCGTGTGACGGTAAATGTACTGGTCGATTTTTCATCGTAAAAATGCGTCGGCTCTCCATCCCCTGAACCGGGCGCGGCCACCGGGCGTACGCGTAATGCCGTACTTTGGATATCTGCGGACTCAGTCCTTTTAATTTCCTCGATTTTAACCCAGTCGTACCCTTCGCCGGACTTCGAGCCGGGGCCGGGAATGTCTATTTTTATTAACATCCCTTCCTGCGCCGCGCCGTCGAGCGGGTTGCCGGCACGGTCTGTGAGCGTAAACTGCGCAAGCGCCTCACCAGCCTGATCGTGCCATTGATTCACGTTGAGCAAACGCGCTTCCACCTGGGAAAAGAAGGCTTTTGCAGAAGTGTCGTTTTCAAATTCCCGGCTTCCGTCGGCTGTTACCGACTCGCCGCTGTGCTGTCCGGGCACAGCGCCCGTGTAGTTTTTCTCTTCCATGGTTTAAATCAATTTAGAAATTCGCCCATTAAGACAAATAAACATGCCAAGCACGGCCTCCCCCCAAGCCCCCGGCGCCATGCTTTTTTTGTAGAAAAATATCAACTAAGGTCTGCTAATGCGCCTGGTTCGGTTTTTTCTGGGTAATAGCTCGTCGGAAGCAATCGCACGGAATGCTTCCTTTATTTCTTCATCCAAACCATTAACATGTATGAAACCTGAGATCAGAAACATTCTGGGCGGGATTACCGGTGCCGTGGTGCTTAACCTGGTCCACGAAGTTGCCAAACGCGTATCCCATAAAGCACCGCGAATTGACCTGCTCGGCGAAGAGGCCGTAACTAAAACTGCCGAGGCCGTGGGACTGGAAGCCCCAACCGGGGAAATGCTGACTGCCTCCACCTTCGTAGCCGACCTCGCCAGCAATGCGGGCTATTATGCCATGATCGGCAAAGGCGATGACGACACCATTCTGCTACGCGGGGCGGGTTACGGGCTCATGGCCGGCCTGGGCGCCATCGGACTCGCGAAACCACTCGGGCTCAATGAAAGTACCGTCACCAGAACAGACGAGACCAAACTGCTCACCGTCGCCTGGTATTTGATCGGCGGACTCGCGGCAGCATTAGCCATGAAGAGTCTGAGATAGGCTGTTTATTAACCAACTTCATCATCATTATGGAAAATAGCGGAAAATATGCCCTGGTTACCGGGGCAACAAGCGGCATAGGGCTTGAACTGGCCAAACTATTCGCCAAAGACGGCTTCAACCTGATCATCACGGCAAGGGATATTGCGGAACTGGACGAGACCAGCGCATTGCTCAGGGCAGAAGGTGTGGAGGTGTGGCCCATTGCGAAAGACCTTTTCGACCGCGAGCAGGCGTTTGGCCTGTATGCGGACATTAAACAAAAAGGGATCGAAGTGGAAGTACTCGTTAACAACGCAGGTCAGGGTGTGTATGGTAAATTTGATAAGACCGACATCGACCGCGAGCTTCGCATTATCGACCTGAACATTGCATCGCTCGTGATCCTTACCAAATGCTTCCTCACCGACATGAAAGCGCGCCGGTCGGGGCGGATCCTCAACCTGGCGTCGATAGCCAGCAAATTGCCGGGCCCGTGGCAGGCCGTTTACCATGGTACGAAGGCATTTGTGCTCTCATTCACCGAAGCCGTGCGCGAGGAAGCCAAAGATAGCGGCGTGACAATCACGGCATTAATGCCGGGTGTAACCGATACCGATTTCTTCAACAAGGCCGATATGCAGGATAGCAAAGCGGTACAGGACGAGGACGCCATGGCCGACCCTGCCGATGTGGCCCGTGACGGCTACGAGGCCCTAATGGCTGGAAAAGACAAGGTGATTTCGGGTTTGAAAAACAAGGTACAGCTCGCAATGAGCGCCGTTACGCCCGATAGCGTGGTGGCGCATCAGATGAATGAACAGCAAAAACCTGTACACGAAGATTAACTACGACTAAGTCAGATCATGTTGCCAAACCGGAGGCGTCTGCCCCCGGTTTTTTTACAGCTCGTTGTTGCGGGCGCAGCCTGATCCGTGCATGAGCCGCGCCTAGAATCGCTATACCGCACGTTTGCCATTTGTTTACTGCAAAAATCCAGAAGCGTTTTTCATAATATATTCAAAGAAATGGCCGGTGAATTATGCGCTGCTTACTCCATCGCTAATTCACCGGCCGTTGTTGATAGGTGTAATCCAAATTTATTGATTGCAAAGTGCTTTCATAAGTTGTCAGGCGGTTTGGTTGTTTCAGGCTACATCTGAAAAATCCTGCTCCCGTTCGTCAGGCAGGGTGCCTACCTCTTTTACGAGCGAACTTTCCAGGACCGAAAGCTTGTCGATATGCTCACTGCAGGCACGTGCGGCGTCGCTATCGTGGTCCAGGTGCGGCAGCAGCGCCCGGTATTCGTTCAGGATTACCTGCTGGTGAGACGCGATCTCGTACAGGAGGTCGTAGCGGTCTGCCATTTCCTCGTCAAACTCATCGACGCTCCGGGTAATGCTCGACAACTCCCCGTCTTCGAGATAGCATTTAACCGATTCATAAATGCTCCCCACATCTTTCTTAAACAGCAATGACATCATATAACCGTTGCTGCAAATCCGCCTTAACCTGCTGGACATATCGAGGGACATCGCCGAACGAAACAGCGACTCCTGCCTCTTGTACATCCGCCATATCCTGGCGACACACTTTACCATGTTCCTTGCATCACTCATAACCTTACAATTTGTAGCTCGTATTCTACCCTCTGTTACTTTTCATATCGTTGGAATGAGCGCATTTGCGTAAAAACTGTTCCAAATACACGCGCATTTCCCGACAGGCAGCGGACTACGTAAGGTTACATTTGAAGAGCGTTGCAAATTCATGCTCTTTACCAACCATTTAATAAAAATATTGGTAAAAAACCGGGTGAAAAACCTATGAAAAGTTGGGGAGTGAAAACGTCTCCCTGCGCGAACGCTGCCGCGAAAAATACACACATCCCAATGCGATCACAGCCACGCTGGTCACCAATGCCCAAACCGCACCGGGCCTTGTTCTGGCATCGGGCAAGGACACGACGCCGTGGCGGTTAGCCACCGCGGGTTCGGCTACATACCTGCCATAGCACGGCACCGCCCGGTCGGAAAAATTAAGCGCCAGGTCCATCAATTGCTGCCGCATTTCCCGTCCGGCCATAGGCTTGCCATGGCCCGTGGCCACCACCTCTGGAGAAAGGTCGGCAAGCGCATTCACCGACTTGTCGGCCTGGTACCAGTCGTAAGTAAAGTATTTGGGCGGGCCCGAAATCACCTTCCGCTGCGTGAGCACGCTGAAAACTGATTCCTGTTTGGTCGTAACGAATGCATCTCCGGCGATCAGCACCCTGCCCTGTTCACGCCAGAGGCTGATGTGCCCCGGCGCATGACCTGGCGTGTGGATGTATTTCCATTCGGGCAGGACTGGAATGTGGCCGTCGAGCGGCAGCGACTTGATGGCGTCGATCAGGTCGATCGGGTCGTTGGGATATAACCCCGAGACCAGCGACAGCAGTCCGCCGCCCACGCTAGAATCGGCCGGTGGATAATCCGATTTACCCGTCAGGTAAGGCGTTTCGAGAAAATGGGAATATACCGGTACCGACCATTCGCGGATGATCGCTTCCAGTGAACCCACATGATCGAAATGTCCGTGCGTAAGGATCACCGCTGCGGGCGCTACCCCCTCACCGAAAAGTTCGGCGGCCGCTTTTTTGATTTTGGTAAAAGCAGTTTTCAGGCCTGCGTCCACCAGCACCCATGATTTATCGGGATTGGCGATGAGGTATACATTCACCAGCACATCTTTGACTCCCCAAACCCCTTCCGTTACCCGGAAGAAGGACCCTGTTTCGTTATTTTCCGTTTTCATCCCTCGTTCGTTTTGATCTTTGACCTGCTGCAGGTAAAAATTGTGCCATGAGCGGCTTGGCACGGTTTATTTGTTTTTATATAAAATGACACATTATAAAATTTCCATGTAGCCCTACTGGACTTAATGAAGACAATTTATATTGCCGATGATGACGAAGACGACCGCATGCTGATACGCCTTGCCATAGAGCAGGTTATTAGTCCCATCCGCATCATCGAACTCGACTCGGGCGACGATCTTGTGAAGCTAATCGTTAATCATGGTATTTCGGACGATCCGTCGATGATTATCATGGACATGAACATGCCCCGGATCAGCGGTCTTGAAACACTTGGAATACTGAAACAGGACGATGCCTGCTGCCATATCCCGGTAGTAATGCTATCGTCAACCTCGAACCGCGCCCTGGTGCGCGAAGCTTACGAGCTAGGCGCCAATGCTTTTTTGGAAAAGCCGGTACACGAAGCGGATTTTGTGCGGCTGGCGAAGGCTGTCGATGCCTGTTTTCTCAATACGAGCCATATCAGCGAAGAAACGACGGCCCGGCACGATCGCGGAAAGGGTAGTGTGATCGTGATTGAGGACAATGCGGATCATATGTTTCTCATCCGTCATGCATTGCAGGAATGCATGCCCGAAGCCGAGGTCATCGAGTTTACGAGCGCTGCGGAGGTTGCCGAACGGCTGCACCCTTTGTGGGATAGCATCAGCCCGGCACCATACCTGATATTAATGGACCTGTATCTGCCCGCCAGGCAGGATGGGTTGAATTTGCTGGTGGATATCCATCAGCTCCTGGTTGGTAAAAACTGCCGTTCGGTGCCGGTGATCGTGTTTTCATATTCCGACAAGCCCGAAGACATGCGCGCCAGCTACCAGCGCAATGCCAATGCCTATATGACGAAGGACAAGAATGCTTCGCAATGGAAAAACGACTTTAACAACCTGCGTAATTTCTGGTGGAACACCGTATCTTCTCCGAACCCAAGATGAACGATATTTCTCCGGCCCCCCAATACCCCGAAAACCAGCCGGCCAAGCCGGCTCCGGTTGATAACACCCACCCATACCTCACTTTGATCCAATCGGTGAGTCATGAACTCCGTAGTACTTTCGGTATCATCTCCGGTTTGCATTCGCTGATCCCCCTTGCCGGTAATGAAAGTGAACGGGAAGATATGTTCAACCGCCTGCACAACAATACCGAATATGCGACGCAGCTATTTACAGACCTGGAATATTACTGTGCACTGGAAACAGGCCAGGTGCGGGTAGAATCAGCCCTGCTTCGGCCG
Organism: uncultured Dyadobacter sp.; assembly: GCA_966211825.1. Lineage (GTDB taxonomy): Bacteria > Bacteroidota > Bacteroidia > Cytophagales > Spirosomataceae > Dyadobacter. The sequence continues at coordinate 15,407 of CBIHPQ010000011.1, forward strand.
GCCCTGGTCCTGCAAAATCTTTACAAGAAAGTGCTTCCCATGCTCCAAAGGCGCAATGCGTCATTAAGGCTGAGCGGCGACCACGAAATGCAGGTAACCAGTGATGAGGAAAAAGTGCAGAACATTTTGAAAAACATCATCTTCCATCTCACCTGCGTCACGCACGTACCTGAGCTTGAAATAAGTTGGGAAAAGCGCGCAGCGATCTGGGTCCTCAATATTTCTTACAACGGGGATGCCTTACCGGAATGGCTGTTTTTATCTGAAAACCAACTGCAAAACTCAGGGCCGCATATCAGCCTGCTGGTGGTTTGGCGACTGGTATCGCTGCTGGGCGGCGAGATCCACGGAGGGACGTCCAATGCCCAAAGCCGGCGACAGGTTTCTTTCCAATTTCCACACTGAAAGGTGCTGGAACGCATTTTGCCATTTTAAAAACACCACACTTTTTCGATAACAAGTCTATGAGCAAAAAAGAAATCTACCTTGTTGAGGATTCGAGCGACTTTCGTCAGCTCGTCCGGGGCATTTTTACCAAGTTCCTGCCCGACTACCACGTCAGATTTTTCCAGGGTGCACAAGAACTATATCAGTATATGGTTCTGCAATCGGCCGAGCAATTCAAAGGACGACGGCCTGCTCTGATCATCCTCGACTTGCAGCTACCCAACATCAGCGGCCTTGAACTGCTGAAACTCGTCCGCCAGACGCCGCCCAACACAGAAACCGACTGGAAGACGATTCCGGTCGTGATCCTGAGCGGCAACGCCAGGCAGGAAGACATTAACCGTTGCTACCAGGCCGGCGCAAATTCCTTTTTTATCAAACCGGTTGATTTCGAAGAGCTGCACATGATGCTCGACACATTGTGCCGCTACTGGATCGACTATAACCGCCAGGCGACGGCGGATCTCTCCACCAAAATTCCAGTGCAATGACCCGTCGGATAGGTTACCATGCATCACATGAGCAGTTCAAACCGAGCGAACTGCTTGCGCTCGTGCAACGCGCCGAAGCGGCGGGATTTACAGATGTGCTCAATTCCGATCATTTTTATCCGTGGAGTGACGCGCAGGGTGAAAGCGGCTTTGCGTGGAGCTGGCTGGGCGCCGCCATGCAGGCAACCTCGCAGAGCTTCGGCATTGTGAATGCCCCCGGCCAGCGCTACCACCCGGCCATTATCGCACAGGCGGTGGCGACATTATGCGAAATGTTCCCTGGCAGGTTCTGGATCGCGACGGGTAGCGGCCAGTTTCTCAACGAGCACGTAACCGACCAGTCATGGCCGCCCAAGCATATCCGTAATGAGCGCCTGCACGAAAGCGTGGACATTATGCGTGCATTATGGCGGGGCGAGACGATCACACGGCAGGGGCTCATCAATATTTTCGAAGCACGGCTATATACCCTACCTGAATATATGCCGACGGTGATCGGGGCAGCCATTACGGAACCAACGGCGCGCTGGCTGGGCGGCTGGGCCGACGGGATGATCACCACCTCGCGCCCGCCGGAGGAGCTCAAAAAAATTATCTCGGCATTTCGGGAGGGCGGCGGCGAAGGTAAGCCTGTGTATCTCAAAGTACAGCTATCCTATGATCCCGACCTTAAAAAAGCCCTTCAAACAGCCCATCAGCAATGGCGGAACAATGTGTTTCCTTCCAAATTGCTGTCGGATATCCGCTCACCGGATGGCCTCGACGCGGCGGGATCGATGGTGAGCGAGGCAGATATGTTTTCGTCGGTGCGCATATCAGATAGTATCGACCAGCACATAGAATGGCTGGCAGCCGACTTCGAAGCCGGCGTGGATCACCTTTACCTGCATAATGTAAATCTCATGCAGGAGCAGTTTATAGCTGTTTTTGGAGAAAAAGTATTGCCTGCGCTAGTTGTGTAGGCTACGCACATGTTCCCAGCCCGAGCGCACATAGGCGCCCTTGCGTAAGATCGTTTGCAACTCTTCGTCGGTGAGGTCGCGGAAAGAGGCGTACGCCTGCCCTACCGCATAAAACCATTCGGGCATTACCAGTATTTCGAGCGCGTCGGCGTCGTTCAGTTGGGAATCAAAATTATTACCTGCCACCGGCACGGCTACAACCACCCTGGCGGCCCCGCGTTTTCGGCACAGGCGCAACACGGGTACGAGCGTCACGCCCGTGGCAATGCCGTCATCGACGATGATGACCGTCCTCCCGCGCATATCCGGTAATGGTTTTTCCTGCTTATACATCCTGATCCGGCGGTTGACCTCGTCGGTCTGCTCATCGATGATTTCGCCGATCTTCTCCGGTTCGAGCGATCGCTTGTAGCGGGGAGCCACGTATACCGACAGGTCTTCCGCAATCGCACCAAAACCTACCTCAGGGTAGCCGGGCACCGGCAATTTTCTTGAAATAACCATGGCCAGGTCCGTTTCCAGACATTGAGCGACATAATAGGCTACCTCCACGCCTCCCCGGGGAATGCCCAGCACGAGCGGGTCGGTATGTTTGTAACGTCCTGTCAGAAAACGCCCCAGCTGCTCTCCCGCATCTTTCCGGTCGGCGAAAATAATATCGTTGCTTCGGTTCATATGTTGGATGGTCTGTACAAAAAAATCCACAATGCCATTTCCGGCACTGCGCAACAGTTTTTGAAAGCCGCTTTTTAGTACAAAACCATGCCAGGAGAATCCGTTTTACGTCCCCATTTCTCCAACTATTCCCCTACACCTTCTACCGCGGGAGTTTGGTCTGCGAAATCCGCAAGGATCACTTCGCGGTCGGCCAGGTCGCGCTGCATTGCCTCATCCACTATGAAATTTATTTTATTCCCAAATAAGCCTTCACCGGTGTAGAAACGACTGTCCTGATAAATGTTTTTGTCAGTAGGCAAATAGCCGTATTCCTTATTATACCGCTCTATAAATGATACGAGTGCATAGAACAGCCGCTGCCACCAGGCGATGTCCTCTTCGGGACTTCCCATTCCGGGGACGTGCGTACCCGTATATTTCTGTTTGGTAATATGAACCCGGTAAACATATAACTGGCCGGATTCGAGATGAAGCATTTTAAAGCGTCCGGAAAAACCCGCAGGGACGCCGTCCAGTACAACTTTCGTTGAAAAGACCAAGGTTTTCATGTGTTTGACATAGCATCATTGTGGTGGTTCAGCGGGACGGCGGGCAAATACCGCTCCGCTAAAACGGTGCGTAAGCAACTTGTGTACCAGCCCCAAATGTGCTGGAACACGTTTTGCTGTTTGCCTCCGATTTTTAAAACCATGCAACTATGAAAAGCGAAACAAACTCAGAACCTAAATTCAAGACAAAAACCTCGACAGCGGCTGAACCGGCGCTGTATGAATTGTTTTCAGATTGCCTCCGGGATATTTACTGGGCAGAAAACCACCTGGTGAAGGCATTACCTAAAATGAGCCAGGCCGCCAGCTCAAAACAGCTCGTGAGTGCGATCGAACAGCACCTTGCCCAAACCGTGGAACACGTATCGCGCCTCGAACAGATTTTCGGGCTCCTGGAACAAAAAGCGATCGCCAAAAAATGTGATGCGATGGAAGGCCTTACCAAGGAAGGCGAAGGGGTGATCGAAAGCACCGACGCCGGTACTGCTACCCGCGACGTAGGCATTATTCTTTCATCCCAAAAGGTAGAGCATTACGAGATCGCTTCCTATTCGGGGCTGATACAGCTTGCTACGACCCTCGGGCTGGAAAAAGTGGCTGATATTCTCGCCGAAACCCTCGCGGAAGAGCAGGCGAGCGACGAGCTGCTCGCTTCGATCGCCGAAAATGACATTGTATACCAGGCTTCGCAGGAAGCTTAATTTAAACATCAACGACTATGGCGAAAAGAAAAGCGCAACAAAATCCGGAAGTTGACCAACCGGAAAATGACAAGATCAGAAGCCTCGACCAGCATATGGAAGATTCCACAGGTGAACTGATGAATACCAACACGGGCGTCCGCGTCAACGACGACCAGAATTCCCTTAAAGCAGGCGACCGGGGCGCTACCCTGCTCGAAGATTTTATTCTCCGCGAAAAGATCACCCATTTCGACCACGAGCGTATACCTGAGCGCGTCGTACACGCACGTGGCTCCGGCGCACACGGGGTTTTCAAACTCTATGAGCCGATCGGTCAATACACCAAAGCGCAGTTCCTCAACGATGCGTCCATTGAAACACCGGTTTTTGTCCGGTTTTCAACTGTTGCGGGGTCGAGGGGCTCATCCGACCTTGCCCGCGACGTGCGTGGGTTTGCCGTCAAGTTCTATACCCAGGAAGGTAATTTCGACCTGGTCGGGAACAATATGCCGGTGTTCTTCATCCAGGATGCCATCAAGTTCCCCGACCTCGTCCACGCCGTAAAGCCGGAACCCGACAATGAGATCCCGCAGGCTGCGTCGGCGCACGACACATTCTGGGATTTTATATCCGTTATGCCCGAGTCGGCGCATATGATCATGTGGGTGATGAGCGACCGCGCACTTCCGCGGAGCTACCGCATGATGGAAGGTTTTGGCGTTCACACGTTCAGGCTGGTGAATGCGGAGGGTGTGAGCCATTTTGTAAAATTCCATTGGAAACCGCTGCTCGGTGTACATTCGGTGGCCTGGGACGAGGCGCAGAATATTTCCGGAAAAGACCCCGACTTCCATCGCCGCGATCTCTGGGATGCCATTGAAAGCGGAAACTTCCCGGAATGGGAACTGGGTTTGCAAATCGTGCCTGAGGAAGATGAATTCAAATTTGAATTTGACTTGCTCGATCCCACGAAAATCATCCCCGAAGAGCTGGTACCGGTGATCAGGGTCGGGAAAATGACGCTGAACCGCAACCCGGAGAATTTCTTCGCGGAAACGGAGCAGTCGGCATTCCATATCGGCCACGTAGTTCCAGGAATCGATTTTACGAACGATCCGTTGCTGCAAGGCCGGTTGTTTTCCTATACAGACACCCAGCTGATCCGCCTGGGCGGGCCGAATTTTCAGGAAATACCCATTAACCGCCCCATCGTGCCTGTGCATAACAACCAGCGCGACGGCTACATGCGCCAGACGATCAACCGCGGCAAGGTGAGTTACGGGCCTAATACGCTGGGCGATAACTACCCGTTGCAGGCCAAAGCCTCGGAAGGGGGATTTACTTCCTATCCCGAGAGGATCGATGCCCGCAAGATCCGGGCGCGAAGCAAAAGCTTCCTGGACCATTTCAGTCAGGCAAAACTGTTTTTCAACAGCCAGTCGGACCCGGAAAAGAACCATATCGTCGACGCACTCAGCTTTGAGCTGGGCAAAGTGCAATCCAATGACGTTCGCCGCAGAATGCTCGGCATCCTGTCGATGATCGACAAGGGTCTGGCTGCGGAAGTAGCGTTTGCACTCCGATTGTCGGTACCCGAAGATCCGGAGTTGCCGGTCAACCGCAGCATTCCTGCCGATGGAGATCCTGCCGACTATGATCCCATCATTGTGGAAGGCTCGCTCACAGCATCTGCTGCGCTGAGTATGGCGAACACCCCAAAGGACAGCATCAAAACGCGGAAAATTGCGTTTTTGGCAGCCGATGGCGTCGATAGCAACTCCCTGAATGCGGTAAAAACGGCATTGGAAGCGGAAGGTGCCATTGTGGAAGTGATCGCCCCAAGGCTGAACTATATTTTGGCTGCAACGGACGAAGAAATCCCTGTGCACCACAGCTTCCTGACAGCCGCGTCAGTACTTTATGATGCGGTGTATGTGCCGGGTGGCACCAATAGTGTGGCCACTGTGGAGGCCGATGCCGATGCGGTTCATTTCCTCAATGAGGCATTCAAGCATTGCAAAGCCATTGCGGCTGATGCAGGGGCAATGCAAGTGATCGAATCGACCTATTTTGCCAAAAAAATCCCTGCCGATTTCTCGGACGAATCCGTGTTGCTGGATGGGATTGTGATCAGCGATGATCCGGCAAAACTGGCCCGGCAATTTATCAAAGCCATTGCACAGCACCGGTTCTGGGAGCGGGAAAAGCCAAGAAAAGTCCCGGCTTAATTTGGGGATAAATTAACTGTCAAGCTAACTGAATTTGTCAAGTTGAGCGTAGTCGAAACGCGGTACGGTACCGGCCTTCGACTGCGCTCAGGCTGACATCAGATGTGCTCGGGCTGACATTGGATGCGCTCAGGTTGGCATTAAATGTGCTCAGGCTGACGTCAAATGCGTTCACGCTGACATTGGATGCGCTCAGGTTGGCGTTAAATGCGCTTAGGCTGACATTAGATGCGCTCAGGTTGGCATTAAATGCTTTCAGGCTGACATTAGATGCGCTCAGGCTGACATTAGATGCGCTCTGGCATTGCCCGTTTTTATGCCAGCAATGTAATTGCCTCATGGTTGCCTTGCTGCATGGCGAGGTCGAATGCGGATTGTCCGCGGATGTCCAGGATACCGGTGTCGGCGCCGCTTTCGAGCAACAATTTTACCACCTCATTACGGCCGAACATCGTCGCGAACATCAGCGCCGTGCCTCCGTTCCCGTGCTGGCTGTTCAGGTTGGCGCCGTGGCGGATGAGCAGGGATGCGATTTCGGGAAGCCCTTTAAATGCGGCGCCCATCAATGCGGTGTTGCCGCCGTAGTCGCCCGCGTTCACATCCGCGCCCGATTCGAGCAGTAGCTCGGCAGCCTCGGGGCGGTCGTTATAGCAAGCGATAAGCAATGGCGTATAGCCCTTTTCATCCCGCACATTGACATCAACACCCCGGCTCAACAACTCCCGGATCACTTCCAGGTTTCCCACCCGTGCCGCGTGTATCAAAACATTCGTGTAATCTTCCATCATCAACTGATTTGGTTTTTCATGAAGCTTGCTTTCAGCTTAAAACCCATACCAGCCGCAACAGTTAGTCCATATTGTTCTTTTCGGGGAATATACTATTTAAAATGTCGTTCAGGTCCGCCAGGTCTACCGGCTTGACCAGATGGCCGTCAAAGCCGGATTTCAGCGTACGCATCCTGTCGTCGGACTGGCCATACCCGGTGAGTGCAATAACCACGATTTTGCGGCCATCAGGGCGGCTTCTGATCTGTTTTGCCGTTTCAAAGCCATCCATATGCGGCATGGAAATGTCGAGCAGCACCACGTCGGCCGGCTCGCGGTCGAGCGATTCGAGCACTTCCTTTCCGCCATAGCTCACTTTTGTGTGGTGTCCCTGGTATTTCAGGAGCATCGCCAGGGTATCGGCGGCATCGCGGTTATCGTCCACCACTATTATTTCGCGTGGCGCAGGCTTCGATGACTTTTCGATGGATGGGGGCGTAAATTCCACAGGTACCTGCATGTAGGGGAAATGGACCAGAAATTCGCTGCCCTGCCCGAGTCCGTTGCTTTTAGCCTCTACCCTGCCGCCATGCATTTCCACCAGCCGCTTTACCAAAGTAAGCCCGAGGCCAAGGCCGCCGTCCGCTCTTTTGGCCGGTGAATCAACCTGTGCAAAAAGCTCAAAAATCGCTTCAAACTGATCGGAGGTTAGTCCTATCCCGTCATCCTTGACGCTCAGCACCACTTCACTGCCCACTTGCTCCAGTGTCACCCAAACGTGGCCGTTTTCCCTCGTAAACCTTGCGCCGTTCGTCAGCAGGTTCGTCACCACCTGGTTGAGGCGTGTGGCGTCGCCGTTCAGGTACAATGGCGCATCGGGTAATGTTAATGTTAAATGTCTGTTGCCCGATTGATATAAAAGGCTCGTGGCTTCCACGGCTTCGGCCACCAGTGCCGAAAGCTCCAATTGCTCGCGCCGTAACTCTATTTTCCCGCGGCTGATGCGGCTGACATCCAGCAGGTCGTCGACGAGCCTTACCAGATGGTCGACCTGGCGGTTCATCATCGCCACCGACGCACGCTCGTCGTCGCCCGAGGTCGTTTTCATGATCTGCAACGTGTTGCGTACAGGTGCGAGCGGGTTGCGCAGCTCATGCGCGAGCATGGCCAGGAATTCGTCCTTCCGGCGATCGGCTTCGCGCAATGCTTCTTCCGCCGCCTTCGGGCCGGTAATGTCTACAAATGTGAGCACCACACCATTAATGCGGTCCTCGGCGGTGCGGTAAGGCACCACGCGCATCATAAATACCCGGCCGTCGGTACTCTTCACTTCCCGTTCGACGGTTTGCAGCTTTTCCAGTACCAGCTCCGCATCGTCCTGCAAATGTGCGTAGTCCAGCCTGTTGGTAATGTCCGACAACGGCCGTCCAAAGTCGGCCGGTATAAGGTTGAAAATTTCCCTCGTTGCGGGGGTGAACAAGTTCACACGGAAGCTGCGGTCGAGGAATAGTGTGGCCATATTGGTGGAATTGATCAGGTTTTGAAGATTGTTGCTGGTCAGCGAAATTTCCTCCACCTTCACTTTCAACTCCTGATTAATGGTCGTCAACTCCTCATTGATCGACTGTAACTCTTCCTTACTCGTTTCCAGTTCCTCCGCCGCCGATCGCAGCTCTTCATTAATGGCTTGCAACTCCTCATTGGATGCTTTCAGTTCTTCGGCCTGCACCTCATGCTGCTCGTTGGACGTGCGCAGTTGCGCCTTGACACGGATCAGCTCTTCTTCCAGGTGTTGCGCCATAGGTTCCACCGACGTCAGTACATGCTCAACTTCGGTCGCATCGCCGGTGTGCTGAAATAGTATAAGTATTAATCCCTTCGCCGGATCGCCTTCGCGCAAAACCGGCCTCACATGAATCGTAATCGTTTCGGTATGGTCGTCCAGCCTGACTTTCAGGTTCCGCACTTCTACGTTCGCCTGCTGCTGGACAGCCTGATAAAACGCCGTCCGGAGTTCGAGGCGGAGCTCGGGACGGATGAGTTTCAGCAGGTTTTTACTCGGTTCACCACCGGCAATGTGCAGGTACCGTCCCGCACGCTCCGAAAGGTGCAGGATATCGTATTCCTCATTAACAATGACCGACGGCGGAGCATATTGTTCCAGCAGCTGCTGATGCATATCGCCAAAGCTTGGCCGGCCTGCCGAACGGGTTTCTGTTTCGGTCGGAGCCGGTACGGGGCTCCTTTTTTCAGGAATAAACTGCGGGATAGTGTCGGGTACCGGATACGAGCGGCTAGCGACTTGCCTGCTTTGGTATAAATGCGACTCACGGCTGACATTAACATACAAATCACTGGACCCATCCACGGTTTCGGACATTCCCAGCCACAGATAAGCGCCGGGCTTTAATGCAAAATGGAATGTTTCCATTGCCCTTTCCTGCGCCGTTTGGTTGAGGTAAATGAGCATATTCCGGCAAGTCACCAGGTCGAGCTGCGAGAACGGCGGATCTTTAAGCACATTATGCCGTGCAAAGAGCACCATTTCCCGTATTTCGCGCCGGATACGGTATTCGTCGCCGTCGCGGGTGAAAAACCTGCGCAACCGCTCGGGCGACACATCTGCCGCGTCGTTGATATTGTATTTCCCTTCCCGGGCGATTGAAATGGCGGCCTCGTCGATATCGGTGGCGAAGATCTGCACCTTGGGCGCATCGATCATACCGAGCGTTTTTTCTGCACAAAGCATTGCCAGCGAATACGCCTCCTCTCCCGTAGCACAGCCCGCCACCCATATCCGCAGCGTGTGCTCATGGTTTTTCCCCTCCATCAAAAGCGGCAGAATCTCCTGCTCGATGGCCAGAAAGGCACGACTATCCCTGAAAAAGTTAGTGACCGAGATCAGCAGGTTTTTCAGCAGGGCCTGCGTCTCATCGGGGTGCTCGCGCATGTATGCCACGTACGCGGGCAGGTTGGGCAGGTTAAGGACGTTGATCCGCCGCTCAATCCGCCGCATGAGCGTAGGTCTTTTGTAATTGGAAAAATCATGGCCCGTACGCATACGGAGCTGCGTGAACACCTCCCGCAGCGCCTGTTGCTGGTCGGGCGGGCGCACATCCGGCTCCACGGTAATGGCTACCGTACCCAGCCCTTCGCGGTACGACAAAAGCTGCGCGGGAATCTGCGCGACGGGCAATATGTTATCGACCAGCTCGGTAGCAATGGCATTGCGGGGCATTTCATTGAATGCCGCCTCCCGAGGGTTTTGAACAAAAGAAGCGCCTCCGTACTCTTTAATCCTTTTGAGCCCCATAGAACCATTGGCTCCGGTTCCCGACAGGATGACCGCCACACTGCGCTCCTGGTAGGATTCTGCCAGGGTGCGGAAAAACACATCTACTGGCGCGCGCCGGTCCTCGATCGGAACGTGCGTGGCCACCGAAACACGGCCTTTCTCTATTTCGAGATGTTTCAGGGCAGGGATAATGTAAATTTGGTCCGGAAGGATTTCCTCCGGTTCTGACACGTTCGTAACGGGGAGCTTAGCCACTTTGGCGAGTACTTCGGCCAGCTGAAAATCCTGATCGGGATTCAGGTGCAGCATGATAAGGTACGCCAGGCCTGAATGGGCCGGTACGTGCTCGAAAAACTCCGTCAGTGCCTCCATGCCTCCTGCCGAGGCGCCTATACCGGCCACTAACATCTGATGGGGAGATACCTTGTCAAAAATATCCGGGTTAGGGTTCATCATATTTCAATAACAAAAACTCAAAAAAGCGTCAGAGCCGTTCCGACGACGTCCTGACCACCTCACGGTCATCACTTGCGCGAATGGCCTCCCGGATCAACGCGACACGCTGCTCGGCCTCGCGGGCTTTGCGGAAATAACGGGCCGCTTCTTTCCGGTGGTTGGCCTCTGCAAAATGGTCGCCCATGTGGTTGAGCAGCATCACGTGTTCATCCACGCCCCTGAGCGCCGCGAACAGGTTGTTTTCAATTTTTTCACTAATGGCTTCCAGAAGTGCTTCCGGCGAAAACGCATGCCCGGTATGGCAGCGGTAACGCGATAGCGCCCCGTCTTTGAGCAACGTCAGAACGCCCTGGCATTCAGGACATGCGAGCTTGCTCATTTCCCCGTACTGAGGAATATTGACGTCGAAGGTATTCTCATCGGAGGCGACTCGGACCTCCGCCCCCATTTTGCTCCGCTCTCCGTCCTCGATGTCGGGGCTCTGGTCGACCGTTTCGGCACAGAGCCTGGTCAGTAATGCGGCCATTTCTGAAACGGGGACAATATAATCAATCGCCACTTCCCGAATGGCATTTTCGGGCATAGATGGCACGTCGGCATCGCCGGGGTCCTGCGCGACGGCAATGCCGCCGCACCGTTTGATACTCCATAGCCCTGCCGTGCCATCGTCGAGTGCGCCCGTAAGCACGACGCCGATCACCCGGTTGCCAAATGCGTAGGCGGCCGAGCGGAACAGCGGATCTACCGCAGGGCGGAACCTGTTCTCCCGGGGCCCGCGCGTGACGTGTACATGTGTGCCATCAACCAGTAAATGGTGATCCGGCCGGGCTACATAAATGCGATTGGGCAAAATGGGTTCACCATGCTCGGCGTGAGCTACCGGTAGCACTGTCAGCTCAGCCAAAACCCTGGGCAGGATTCCTTCGACGTGCGGCGACATATGCCATACCAGGAAGATCGAGGCACCGATGTCGGCCGGCAAACCGGCAACGAGCTTTTTGAATGCCTCGAACCCTCCAAGAGAGGCGCCTATTACGATGATGTTTCTTGTGGCCATAAGTTTCTGCGGGATATTGACATGCTACTGGCAGAAAATAACGTGCCTTCCCGAATGATCAATGCTCCGAAACAATTTTCAGGCCGGCGATCGAGAGGATCAATGTGGTAATGAAAAATATTCGCCAGAAACTGACAGGATCCTTAAATACCAATATGCCTACGAGAACCGTCCCAACCGCTCCTATTCCCGTCCACACCGCATAGGCCGTGCCGATCGGCAATGTTTGCGTCGCTTTCAGGAGCAACACCATGCTGACGACCAGTGAAACCACAAATCCCGTAAACCATAGGTACATTTCATTTCCGCTCGTTTCGCGCACTTTTCCAAGACAGGAAGCAAACCCGACCTCGAACAGGCCGGCTACAATCAAGATAATCCAGTTCATAACACTTTGTTTTTTGATACAAAGGTCCGGCACAGGATTCGCAAAAAATTTTACAAATGATAAAAAAGCATTACGCTACCTGATGTCCGCGCGGATGCGGCTCAGGCTCACCTGCGTGATCCCCAGGTAGGAAGCGATGTGGCATAGCTGCACGCGTTGGAGAAGGTCGGGCGCGGCCTGCATTAAGTCGAGGTAGCGTTCCTGGGCGTTTTTAAACTGCATGGAAATGAGCCTTTCCTCCGTTTTGATCAGTTCCTGCCCGATGAGCTTACGGCCCCAGTTGGCCACGTGAATGTCGCTCTCAAAAAGCGTTTCAAGGCCTTGCGCTTTCATTTGGTATAAGTCACACGGTTCCAGCGTTTCGACATGCTCGTAACCCGGCTGGCCCGACACATAGCTTTTCATCGAAATCACTACATCGCCTTCCTTTCCAAACCAGAAAGTCACATCCCCCCGATCGGCATCCGAATAGGCGCGGACTATGCCGCTGCGGATGAAATAGAGCGTCTTTTCCACCCGGCCTGCCCGAATGAGCGTGTGCCCTTTGGGAACGCTGGTTTCGGAAATATGCGCTTTCAAAGCTTCCCTGGAATGCGGCGGCAACGGGTGAAAACGTTCGAGGATTTCATCAATTTCCATGCGCGGTCAGGTTGATAATTTCCCGACCGCCTCTTCGACCGTAGGCAAAAAGTTGATTTGCCGTCCTTTATTGCTTTCGAATATAAAGTCACGCAGACTTTTACTCTCATAATGCGAAAAATCACCGACGATAACCAGCCGGACACGGTAGGTAGCAAATTTTTGTAGAATTTCACCCGCTATGCCCGTTTTGAGATCGAAGAAGTCCGGGGTGATATTCTTTTCGTGGAGGATCATCTCTCCGTAGCCCTGGTAGTACAAATCGACCATGAGCTGCAAGCCGTCGTCGGGTTTGTGAATGAGAATTTTGTCCGAAATAATCTCGGCAATCGGAGTTTCCTGTTGTTGATGGACCTGAATATTCATGCTAGAAAAGCAGCCGTACGGTTTGTTTTGCGGCAGCCTGCTAAAATAGTCAAAAAGTGCCGTAACGGACACAATGATCGATTGAACTTTTTCTACATTTTAAAATATTTATTCTAGTCTTCACTTTCTCTCAAAACGATAAATAATACAAGTAGCGGTTACTTTCACCACTGATCGATTCCCATTATCAGTAAGCTTCAACAGCATCGGGTGGAGGGCTATCAGGCATTAATCCGAATCTCAAAGCCAGGCCGATCGGCGGCCAAAGTTTCGCCTGCGGGAAGCATCCGGTAACGGGGTCTTGCCGCATTAAAACTATTTTTACAAATTTCATAGAATAGTATTTTTACGGCCAGGGGCAGGCTACTTTTGAAAAGCAAATGGTGGTTGTTTGGCATAAGATTTATCGTTAATATTCGAATTACACCTCCCGTTAATTAACGATTCATGACCCCGGAAACTGCGCACCACCATGCAATTTCAGACGACCCTATACCGCTTTGCCGAGCGGGTTCTGTTCCGTTAAAAACTACACAGGCAGGGCTGCCGGAGCAGGTCCGGGAAGTTTTCGGGGGGCTTTTCAGCACCTCCGAATGGCCGGCCCGCTGGTACTGCGGCTCATGGTCGGATTTCCTCGGCTGGCTGTACATTATTTCAGACCTTCTTATCTGGACAGCCTACTTCCTGATCCCCATTTTCCTCATCCGTTTTATCCTGATCAAAAAGGATTTCCCTTTTCCGAAGACGGCCTGGCTTTTTGTCGCATTCATCCTTTTTTGCGGCGCCACGCATTTGATCGACGCATTGATATTCTGGGTGCCGGTGTACCGTTTCAGTGCGCTGGTAAGGTTCGCTACGGCCATTGTATCGCTCACAACCGTTTACTACCTTTTCAAAATATTTCCCAATGTACTCTTGCTCAGGTCCGTCTCTGACTTGCAACGGGAAATCGACGAGCGAACGGCCGTAGAAGACAAGCTCGCGGAAAGCGAATTCCTCCTTACGGCGGCGGGCAATGTAGGCAAGCTCGGCGGCTGGGAATACGATCCTGCCTCCGGGCGGTTCCGGTGGACTGCTACCTGCGGTAATATTCTGGAAACCAACGAGAAAAACATTCACGACGAAGCCGATCTGCTCCGATTCTTCCCGGAGCCCTTTCAGCTTATTATCCGTGCAGCCCTGCGGGAATCGATCGCTTTCGGCCGGCCGTGGGACCATGAATTACAGCTTGTGACACCGGCCGGTACCGGCAAATGGATCCGGTTTTCGGCCACACCGCTCCTGAATGTGAGCGGAGAGGTAAGCAAGATCAGGGGCATTATCATGGATATCGACCGGTATAAGACACTGGAAATTAAACTGGTAAAATCGATCGACCAGATGGCCCAGAAGAACAGTCAGCTCCAAAGCTTTACCCACATCCTTTCCCATAACCTGCGTAACCATTCGAGCAACATTGCGTTGCTGACGGATTTTGTCGACGAATCTACGCTTACGAAAGACAATGAAGAGCTTTTCCAGAAGATCAAAACGGTGTCCAAACACTTGAACGGCACGCTCGATGACCTGTCGCAGGTGATCAAGATCCGCGACAACCACCTGGAAGGCGAGCGACTGAAAATCAAGGAAGTAGCAGACCAGGTTTTGAGCGTACTGGATGAAAGCCTGCACACCAGCCAGGCTCAGGTCGGGATGGATTTTGAGGAGAAGGAAATTACGTTTCCACGCATTTACCTGGAAAGCATTCTGATGAACCTGATCTCGAACGGCATTAAATACAAAAAGGATGGCGGGCACCCGGAGATCAACCTTCGGTTCTACCGGAACGAAAAAGGACTTAAAGTACTGGAATACAGCGATCAGGGAAAAGGAATTGATCTTTCGCTTCATGCCGACAAGATCTTCGGTTTGTATAAAACTTTTCATAAACACGAAGATGCTCACGGAGTTGGCTTATTTTTGATAAAAAATCAGATAGAAGCCCAGGGCGGGAACATTCAGGTATTCAGTAAGGTCGACGCGGGTATTACATTTAAAATTACTTTTAACGAAAATGCTTGAAATCCTCTGCGTGGTGGACGACGATAAAATCTTCACTTACCTGCTGAAACGAATTATTGAAAAAGCCAAAATAGCCCGGGAGATCATTTTTTTTGAGAACGGTCGCGATGCGCTGGATTACCTGGCCGACCACAAGGACGACGTACTGAAATTACCCCAACTGATACTGCTCGATATCAATATGCCAATTCTTGACGGCTGGCAATTCCTGCACGAATACGGGAAACTGGAACCCAAGGTGCCTCAGCCGATCTCGATTTGCATCATGAGCTCTTCGTCCGACGCAGAAGATTACGACCGTGCCATGGATTCGGGGCATGTAATGGATTACCTCCAAAAGCCCGTGCAGGGGCCGCTGCTGAAACAGGTTACCGATCGCGTACTTTCATTCCTTGGCCCAAAATAGCGCCGGACTCGCTATTTTTGCCTTATCACTAAAAATCAATCCACCCTGCCATTCCGTATCCTGATAGCGCCGCTGGACTGGGGACTGGGACATGCCACCCGCTGCATCCCCGTCATCCGGTACCTTGTTGAGCAGGGATGCGAGGTTACCATTGCCGCGTCGGGTGCTACGGCGGTGCTGTTAAAGGAGAATTTTCCCGAGTTGCCGCAATTGCCGCTCCCGGGCTACGATATCAAGTATAGTAGTACCGGTAGTGGTTTCGTGGCGAAAATCCTGTCTCAAATCCCCAAAATCCTCGGTGCGATCCGGCGTGAGCGGCAATGGCTCCGCGAAATGCATGCTCTGCACCCGTTCGACCTGGTGATATCCGATAACCGGTATGGATTACAAATTAAGGGGTTAAAATCGGTGATCCTGACGCATCAACTTAATATCATGACCGGCTTCGGAGCGGGCGCCGACTGGCTCATGCGCAAGCTGCATTACCGAATTCTTGAAAAATTCGATGCGTGCTGGATCGTCGACGAGCAGGAGAATGGCGGATTGGCGGGCCGGTTATCCCATCCGAACCGCATACCCTCGAATGCCCGTTACGTGGGGCTGCTGTCGCAATTACAGTCTTCGGCCGCGCCGCTACCCTACCAGAACAACCGGATACTGATCCTGCTTTCCGGGCCGGAGCCCATGCGTGGCATAATGGAAGAAAAGCTCTTTCAGCAGGCAAGCACCATCACCGGTTATCAATTCCATATCATAGCAGGTAATCCCTCGGGCGTGGCACGCATGCAAATGCCCGCGCACATTACGTACGCTACGCACGCACACGGGGAAGAACTTGCCGTGGCGCTGTCCAATGCGGAACTGGTGATCTGCCGCAGCGGCTATTCCACGCTGATGGACCTGGTATTGCTCCGAAAAAAGGCATTGCTTATTCCTACCCCCGGGCAATCGGAGCAGGAGTATCTGGCTGAGTATCTGCAAGCCCGCGGAATCGCTTTAAGCAGAAAACAGGCCGAATTGGATTTGAAAAGAGACATCGCCGAAGCGTTATGCTTCGCCGGCTTTATCAATATGGCAAATGCAGGCCGGATAAAGGAGGCAATCGATGATGCGTTGATGAAACAAAAACCGGGCACCCGTAACGAGGTGCCCGGTAACCTTTAACGGTTATGCCGTGCTACCGCTCCTGCACTCCGGCACTGCTATGCTCCGGCGCTACGGCATACCGGTGCGCGCGCATGACTTGCAGCATTTGCAACACCACCGACAAAATGATCAATGCCAGGCCGAGGTAAAACGACCAGCGGAGCTCCTTGTTCTCGTGATAGATCAGAATAGCGAGTATGATCGTGTAAACCGGTTCCAGGTTTAAGCTGAGATTGACTGTGAATGCCGAAATGCGCAATAGCGCCTGCGTTTGCAGCATATAGAGCACCACCGTGCAGAAAAACGCCAGCAATAACAGGTAACCCAGGTCCGGCCACGAAGGCACAAGTGTTGCAACCGGGAAAAAGTAGAAGTATAACGGCATCAGCGGGGTCAGGGCGATTGCGCCGCCGACCATCGCATACATCGTTGCGGTTTCGCTTTTGAAAGAATGCGCGAGCCGCTCGTTGGAGATCATGTAAAGCGAGCCGAGCGCCGAGGAGATCACGCCCAGCGTAATGCCGACGCGGTACCGCGAATCGAAACTGAAAATCAATGCGATACCCAGCAACGTAAGCAGGCTCAGCAGCAGTTCGGAAAGCACAAAAGCCTTACGATTGATCATCGGCGAAAAAACGGCTGTGAAGAACCCGGCCAACGAGAAACATACCACACCCACCGAAATATTGGAATACTTGATACTCCCATAGAAGAAAACCCAGTGCAGCGCAAGGAAAAGGCCGGTGAGCGACATGCGCCGGAAATCCCGAAATGAAACACGTTCCAGTTTTTTGGTCGCGGCCAGGATGAGTACCATCAATATCCCGGCCAGCCAAATGCGGTACCACGACAGCAGGCCTTCATTTACCGTAATCAGTTTTCCGAAAATGCCGGTAAAACCGGCGAGAATGATGGCTATATGCAGCTTGATGAAAGCTTGTTTCATTGTAATAATTGTTCAAAAAGGTATTTAAATGGACATCGGGGCGCCGTGAAAAAACGGCACAAACCGGTTAAGCGGAACCCGCGGACGGGCTAAGGCTCAACAACCCTCGTGAACAATGGTAGCAGGTAATAGCATTATTGCCTCCCGAAGAAACGGGAAGTACCAATAGATTCCGGTCATTAAGCCGTTCAGGCTACCGGAGGAGGCGAAATGCAGAAAAGAAGTCGGTTGTCGGACATAACATTTGAAATTCTCTGCAAAAATAAGCCGAATTAGCTGGAAGACCATGGCCAGACCTGCAAATTGAGCAAGTCTAGCCATATTTGTTTCAAATACCTTCCCTACAAGCCGCTGATCGGCAAGCCCGGCAGTTTGCAAATTCCGAAGGCTTTTTCCTATTCATACTCTTTAAGCAAAGTACGAATATCCCGGATGAGCTCGTAAGTACCCTCGTCGGTCGTGCCGTCGTACATGCCGCGGATGTGGCGGTCCTTATCGAGCAGCACGAAATGGCCGCTGTGCAGGAACCCGCCAGGCGATTTGGCATCTTCGGCAGCAGTAATAAGGTAATGTTGCTGTCCTATTTCGTAAATTTTCTCCCGGTTACCCGTCACGAACTGCCAGGTTCCATTGGTCACGCCAAGGTCGTTTGAGTATGTTTTAAGCACTGCCGGCGTGTGGTGGTCAGGATCGATGGTGTGGGAAAGTATTCGGACCGTCGGATTTTGCTTAAATTAATCGTTAACTTTGAGCATATTATTTTTC
>CBIHPQ010000012.1:0-33281 GCA_966211825.1 uncultured Dyadobacter sp.
CCAGTTTCTTCTGCTCGCTCTGCAATGCGCCCACCCGGTCCCGGATCGCCTTTTCGACATCTTTCAGGAACGAATCACGGTCTTTGCTGAGGATTCCGAGGTATTGATCGGCGGAAGTTTTGAGGATGGCAGTATCCTTCGCACCACCCATAGCCTTGAAGCTCGCCCAGGCCGCCTGGAACTGCTTTTCTTCTCCCAGCCCAAGCCCTTCCATGCTTTGTAGCGCCTGCTTGTATTCGAAATAGTCGGGGCCTGGCAGATTCGCTTTTTCGAGGAGGGTAACGAAGTGCTCAACAAATTTCCGGTCGATCTGCCCGGTGCCTGCCGCATTCTGAACGGTAGCCGGAGGTGTTGGTTTCGGTGGCTCGGGAGCGGGGCTCGCAACTGCCGATTTGGGACCAGGTTGCCCTGTCGCCGCCGTTTCGTCAGCATCCTTGATGAAAAAGCTGAGTATCTTTTTACCAATACCCGGTTCGGAGTCTGCCATAAGTGTATAAAGTGTTAAGGTTCATGAATTTTGTCGGATCAATATTACTAAAATTCGCAGGATTTCACAGGGGGCGATGTTTACCAGTGGTGCCCTGTGTTGATGAAGCCTCGGAAATTTTGGATGGGAATTTCCGGTATTCCTTGAAAGCCGGTCGTTTTTTGTGGATGTTTGCCAAAAAACGAAGTCCTTATGCTCAAATTAGGTTTTAATAGTGCAATCCTGGCCGATTTCGGCTTCGAACACGTCGTTCAATTTGCTGGAAATAATGGCTTTTCATGTGTAGAGATGATGTGCTGGCCGGCCGATAATGCCGACAGCCGCCGGTATGCGGGCGTGACCCACATTGACGTCAACAGCCTCACCGACCAGAAGGTGTCCTCCATCAAACACAACTTAAAGGAAGCGGGTATATTCATTTCGGCGCTCGGCTACTATCCCAATCCCCTCGATCCCGATCCGAACCGTTCCGAGTATTATCTCGAACATATCAAACAGGTGATTCGCGGGGCGGCGAAGCTGGACATCCCGGTGGTTACCACTTTCATCGGCCGCGACCCTTCCAAGAGTATCAAGGATAACCTGGCCCGTTTCGCCGACGTGTGGCCTGCCATCGTAAAAGTAGCAGAGGAAAACAATGTAAAAATCGGTATCGAAAACTGCCCTATGTTCTTCACCGATGACGAGTGGCCGGGAGGGAAGAACCTTGCCATCAGCCCCGCCGTCTGGGACAGGATGTTCGAAATCATCCCCAACCCGTTATTCGGTCTGAACTACGATCCGTCACACATGATCTGGCAGATGATGGACGAATTGTCGCCAATTTATAATTATAAATCAAGACTGCATCACATCCACTTGAAGGATGCGAAAGTTTACAAAGATAAACTAAACAGGGTTGGTATCATGGCTAATCCATTGGAGTACCATTCTCCCAAACTTCCGGGATTGGGCGACGTCAACTGGCGTGGCTTCTTTGCTGCATTGACAGATGTGCGTTATCGCGGACCTGTCGTGATCGAGGTAGAGGATAAAGCTTATGAAGGCAACATTACGGACGTGAAAAGTGCCATTCTAACGAGCCGTAATTATCTTAGTCAGTTTTTGGGCTGAAAAAGACGCCTGATTGAAACATTTGCCGGAGATTTCCGGATGCAATTAAACAGCAATGCCGCACAGGTTTCGAGTCCGTGCGGCATTGCTGTTTTTATTAGTTTATATTTATAAATTTATAATAATGTATAAATGTAAATAATCGCTACTTCTTTTCCAGAAACCTTATCAGCGGTGTAATAAACCTGTTGAAATCTTCGATGTGCGGTAAATGACCGATATTATCCAGCTCCACCAGCTCGCTATCAGCGATTTTGGCCTTGGTTTGCCTGCCCAGCTCCGGATAGTTTCCCAGTGTTTTCCGGACATTCTCGGCGGCCAGGTTCTTTCCCACAGCACTGCGGTCGCGCTGGCCGATGATAAGCAGCGTAGGGGCCTTGATTTGACCGAATTCGTAGCAGACGGGTTGTGTGTAGATCATATCGTACGTCAATGCGCTGTTCCATGCCACCCTCGGATAGTCCTTTCCAAGCGTCCAGCCAGCCAACAGGTTCGCCCATTTGGTATATGAATCCTTCCATTTGCCGTCATAGTAGCTGTTGAGCTGATAGTTTTTGATGGAATTGAAATCAGCTTTCAGTTCGCTCATATACCATTTGTCGACGGGCTGGAACGGTACTTTCACCTTGTAATCTTCCAAACCGATGGGGTTTTCGAGGATGAATTTTTCGACGAGGTCCGGGTACATCAATGCGAACCGCGTGGCCACCATCCCGCCCATCGAATGCCCGAGGACCGACACGCTCGTAATGCCCAGCTTATCGATGATCCGTTTGGTATTAGCCGCCAGCTCGTGAAAGGAATATTGAAAATGCAGGGGCTTGGTAGACTTTCCGAAGCCGATCTGATCGGGAATGATCACGCGAAAACCTTTTTCGGTGAGCGCTTTGGCAGTTTCTTCCCAGTAGGCGCCATTGAAATTCTTTCCGTGCAGCAGCAGGACGCTCTTCCTGTTCGCACGCGCAGGTCGTACGTCCATGTAGGCCATGCGAAGCTTCTCGCCCTGGGATTCAAATTCAATGTAATCGACCGGGAAAGGGTAGGTGTAACCTTCCAGGTTCATGTCGAGCGGGCGTAACGAGTCGTTCTGCGCCTGCACGACGGTGAATGAAAGGAAGAGCAGGCCAATGCCCAGGCTAAGTTTTTTCATAGGTTTTGAGCTTTAAAAACGAAAAGAGGATAGCGTTGCCGCTATCCTCTTTTGCACTGAAAAATATGTACCAGAATGTTGTTAGTCGATCAGGCGGGCCTTGGTTGACAAATAGGCCGTCAGCGTCGCCAGCACCCCTACGATCGCGAACGACCAGCGCAGGTTAGCGAACTGTGCCACGATACCGATCAATGGCGGGCCGATCAGGAAGCCGATGAAGCTAATGGAAGAAACCGCCGCAAGCGCCATTCCGGCCGACATTGTTTTGGATTTACCGGTTGCGCTGTAAACGAGCGGAACAACCGATGATACACCGAAACCTACCAGCAGAAAACCAATCGTCGCAGGAACCAGGAAAGGGAATGCCACCGAAATCGCCAGGCCGGTTCCCATCAGGACGCCGCTCAATTGCAGCATTTTCCGGCGTCCGAGTCGGTTGGCAAGCCAGTCACCGGCGAAACGTCCACCCGTCATAGTGCCCATAAATGCCACGTAGCCGAGCGTTGTCATCGAAGCGGGCACATGTACCGCTTCCTGGAAGTAAACGCCGCTCCAATCGAACATCGCCCCTTCGCAGACCATCGCACAGAATCCGATGAGACCAAGCGTAAGCAAATCACGATCGGGTTTCACGAACATCGGCTGCGCTTCGTCCTCCGTCTTCTCCGTGTCGGGCATCGTGTGTTTATAGGCCGTAAAAATGATAGCGAACGCGAACACCGCGATGACAAGGAAGTGGATATGAGGAGGAATGTGTACCGAAATGAACAGGGAGCCGATCATCGCACTTACGAAACCCGCAAGGCTCCACAAGCCGTGAAATGAGGCCATAATGGATTTTCCGTAGACTTGTTCAACCGCCACGGCCTGCGTGTTGACCGCAATGTTGGTGAGGTTACCCCACAGCCCGAATGCGAAAAGCGCAATAACCAGCTGCTCGGTGCGGGTTACAAAGCCGATGAATGTCAGTGTGATCGCATAGAGCACAGCGCCGATGAGCACCATCTTTTTGCTGCCGTAATGCGTTACCATCCAGCCCGAGATCGGCAGACTGGCCATCAGGCCGATCGGAAGCGCCAGGAGCACAGTTCCAAGACCGCCTTCCGTAAGATGGAGCATGTTTTTAATATCCGGGATCCGGCTTGCCCAGGCCGCGAAACTGAGCCCTTGGACGAAGAAGAAAGCCGCGACGGCCCATCTTAAATATCGTCTGGAATCGGAAGGGGCGAAAATTGAATAATTCATAGGAGCGAAAATTTTGGCAGGCTAATGTGCCTGGCAGTTGATTCGTATATCTTTAATATAATTTTTTTAATTTTTTCTTCTTTCAGGTAAGCGGCTTGAAAATTGCATTCTTAGTAGTTTTCAAGACTTACTGCTGCAAAATTAACGAACGTGGTGCTAAATTGATTCATTGAAATTGTACTTTTTTGATAAAATAAAAAGGTAAGTATTGTACAAAACCAAGAAAATCGCTGATGGAATTATTTATCGGCCAGCGATAAGGTAGTTCTCTTGAAAAATGTAGGCAAAACGGCTCGTGTTTTTTAATTTCACCAATTCCCTAACCAACCCGTCCACTGCACAATGCGCCTGATTTTTACGTCACTCCTAAGTCTACTTACCCTTCAATCATGGTCACAAGCCACGTCGGCTGAGCGGCTGGAAAAGATCCGGGCTACATTGCCGGTGATCGAACGGCTCTACCGAGATTATGCGGCGAAAAACCACTTCCCCGGCCTGGCGTTCGGCCTGGTGGTGGACGGCAAGCTGCTGTTATCGGGGGCAAATGGGTTTTCGGATATCGCCAGCGCGACGAAAGCGAGCCCGAAATCACTTTTCCGCATCGCCTCCATGTCGAAAAGCGTGACGGCGATGGGCATCCTGGCATTGCGAAAGGAGGGAAAGCTTAAACTCGACGACCCGGCCTATCTCTATATTCCCGAACTGAAAAACATGCCCTCGCTCACGAAGGATGCACCCGCGATCACCGTCCGGCATTTGCTGACGCACATGGCGGGTTTTCCGGAGGATAATCCCTGGGGCGACCGCCAGCTCGATACCAGAGACGAAGACCTGATCGCATTGATTTCCAAGAGTATTTCTTTCTCCAATGTGCCGGGCGTGACGTACGAGTACAGTAACCTCGGTTTCGCGATGCTCGGGAGGATCATCACCAACGTGTCGGGCAAACCTTATCAGCAGTACATTAATGAAGTGATTTTTAAACCGCTGGGGATGACCAGCACCATTTGGGAATACACCGAAGCGCCCAAAAACCTGCTCGCGCATGGTTACCGTTATGAAGACGACATTTGGAAGGAAGAGGAGCTGGAACACGACGGAACCTACGGCGCAATGGGCGGGCTCATCACCTCCATCGACGATTTTAGCAAATATGTCGCTTTCCATTTATCGGCCTGGCCGCCATCCTCAGGCGCGGAAAGTGGCCCCGTACTCCGCAGCGATGTGCGTGAAATGCAAATGCCCTGGAATTTTAATAACCTGAATGCATCGTTTAAATATCCCGGCGGTCGACCTTGTGCGATGGTTTCGGCTTATGGCTATGGCTTGCGCTGGTCCAGAGACTGTGAAGGCCGGACGGGCATCGGCCACACGGGCGGGTTGCCGGGCTTTGGCAGCCAATGGCAGATTCTGCCCGAGTACGGCATTGGCATCATCGCCCACGCGAACCGCACATACGCGGGTATGGCGACGATCAACACGGCGGTCCTCGATACGGTGATCGCATTGGCCGGATTGAAACCGTTGCCGGTTGCTGTTTCCAATGTATTGAAACAACGCAAAGACGAACTCGTGAAGCTGCTGCCCACCTGGCAGGGCGCTGAGCAAAGCGGCATTTTCGCAGAAAATTTCTTCCCCGACCGCTCCGTTTCCCACCGCCGGAAAGAACTGGACGCATTACTAGCCAAAACGGGGACGATCACCGGCTCAACGGGAATGGTGGCCGAAAACCAGCTCAGAGGCGCATTTACATTAAAATGTACGTCAGGGAATATCCGCGTCTATTTCACTTTGTCGCCCGAAAATCCTGCATTGATCCAGCAGCTCGACTTTTCGTTATTAAAATAATGTTTCATATAAAAATGAAGATGGAATAGGGGGATCGGGGAGGCGGGTTGTCTCGTAGGAAACAACTTAGCGACTATGAAAAGGACTATTTTATCATTCATCTTCATTTTTTGCCTGGGTGCTACGGTGGGCACCTTTGCGCAGGATAACCAGACGCTTTTTCAAAGCCGGGGAATTTATCGTTCGGGGGGCTACGCGGCGCTTTCCAATAAATTCACGAAAATCAACGGCGATTATGCGAACATGGCCGAGATATATGGCGGCTGGTTTATCAATCAGCGGTTTTTACTGGGCGTAGGCGCTTCTGCAACCACAAACTACATACCCGTGCCGACCCTGCAACAGAATTTCCCGGGCCGCAAAATGACCTACCAGTACGGTCAGTTCGGGTTAATGACCGAATACGTGTTCGCGTCGACGCGCAAGGTGCATTTTACGGCAAACTTGCTGACGGGTGCCGGCTTCACATTGCAGTACGACCGCCACGATTTCGATGACTGGGACGACTGGGATGATTGGGACGACCGCCATGATAACGACGACCCCAAATGCTTTTTCGTCATGGAGCCCGGCGTGCAGGTGGAATTTAACCTGCTGAAATGGATGCGGTTCAGTCCGGGCGTTTCATACCGTAAAGCATTTAATGCAAAAGGTAATGGCCTTACCGATAGCGATTTGAGTAATGTCTCTTACAACCTAACCCTGAAATTCGGCAGGTTTTAATCATGAAGGGGGATTAACCTGCCGTTCACTAAATGGTGTGGCATTTAATCCCCCTTTTTCCTGAACGGTCACCAGTTTCCTTTGTGATGATTTAAGTTAATGGCCTGATAATCTTGCAGAAGGGCAATAGGAACAGAAATAGTGCAGTTATTAAAGGATTACACACTATCGGAAACCAAAACAACAGGAACGATGCGCGTATCAGGATATGTAGTGATCGGGCTTTTAATGCTCTCGATTTCAGTAGCGAAAGCACAAAATATATACGATGTAATCGTAGCAGGCCGTACAATCGGGTCTTTGAAAGTATTTGATGAAAAAGGGTTGAACGATGCAGAAACGCACCGTATTGAGTCCGATTTCAAAATCATGTTCTATAAAGGATCTTACTCGACCCAAACCAACTATGTGCAGGGAAAGCTCGTGTCGGCTACCTGCGCGCACCACGTCAATGGGGATCTGAAAGAGCAAACGCTGACGAAGACCAGCTCCAAAACGCTTTACGAGGTGCTGTTTTCAGGGGAAGATGCTGAGGATAAGCCGAATGTCGTCGTCAACAAGCCCATTAGCAGCACCATTACGAGCCTTTATTACAAGGAACCTGTTAATATTACAGAGGTTTATTCCGAACGTTACGGCAAGATGTGCAACATCCGTAAACTCTCTGAGGGCAAATATGGTGTGACATTACCCGACGGCAAGGAAGGGGTTTATTCCTACAAAAACGGCCTTTGCCGTGAGGTAAAGACCGATCTTGCAGGTTTCAAACTAAGAATTGTATTGAACGAGGGGAAAACGGCCCTTCGTTGAAAGGCGCTTAAATCGCCGACTGCTTCACGTTTTTCAGGCCCGAGTTATCGCGGATTTCTTCATTAGCGACTTTCACAAGCACGTCACCTTCTTTCACATCACCGAAAATTTCGGTTTTCTCCGTGCTGCTGCTCCCTGTTTTCACCGGTACCCAAACGGCGCGGTTATCTACTACCTTGATCACGAAAGTTCCCTGCGTCGAATTCAAAACGGCTGACTTCGGAACGGCAAAAGTGCTTGCATTACCCGACAACGGGATCAAAACCTCTGCGATCATACCAGGTAAAAGTTTTCTATCAGCGTTAGAAACATCCATTTCCGTGCGTTGCGAGCGTAAGCGCGTGTCCAATGCACCTGCGAGGCGGGTTACTTTGGCTGGAAATTCCTGGCTTGGCAATGACTTTACTTTAAACTTAACCTGGCTCTGGTTTTTGAGATAGCTGGTGTATTGCTCCGGCACACTGACCACCAAACGCAGTTTTCGTTGTTCTACCAGCGTGAAAAGAGGAAACTCGGAGCCTTTGCCTGATGGCCCTACGTAGGCTCCGGTGCTCACATTACGCGCGGAGATAATGCCGCTGAACGGGGCGCGGATTTCCAGATAATTGCGTGTATCGGTAATCTCTCGACTCGCCGAGCGCGCAGCGTCCAGCTGGGCCAGGTCGGAGCGTTGCTTGGCTAATGCCACGTCGAGGTCGTTTTGAGAAACAGTACCGGGCGTTTTACTGGTTTCGAGCAGACGTTCATAGTTTGCTTTACTGGCCTGGTAAATGGCTTCGAATGATTTCAGGCGTGATTCGCTCGTGCCGAGTTGGGAGGTAAGCTCCGGTGCTTCCATAGTGGCCAATAGCTGGCCTTCGCGCACTTCGCTCCCTACATCCACATGGAGCTTTTTGACAAAACTGCTCACTTTGGCATAAATATCCACTTGCTGGAAGGCGATCAGTTCGCCCGGGATCTGGATTTCCGATGCAAGCTGTTCCTTCTTAAGCGGGAATGCATCCACGGCGTGGGCACCAACGCTCGCTTCTGCCGCAGCTTTTTTGCCTTCTTCTTCTTCGGCCCGTGACGAACCGCAGCTTTGCAGGACCGTCGCTGCACCTGCAACGAGGACGGTCATGGCGATTTGATGAATATGTTTCATAGTCGGATAGGTTCGATGTTGTGATTAACGGGTCATTGGAACAAAATACTTACTTTCTTCATCTTCGGGATCCAGCGAAACGCTTTGTGTCGATGCCTTGCCTTGTCCCCATGCGAATACGAGCGGCAGGATAAACAATGCAGCGAACGTGGAGGCAATAAGCCCACCGATCACCGCACGGCCCAGGGGCGACGACTGATCACCCGCTTCGCCAAGCCCGCTTGCCATCGGGATCATTCCCACCACCATTGCAACGGCGGTCATCACGATAGGGCGGAGGCGAAGTGCTGCCGATTCCTTTGCAGCTTCAATGGCATTGCCACTGTGTTTGCGGAGCTGTTCGGCATTGGTAATTAAAAGCACGGCATTGGAAATCGATACCCCCACCGACATGATAATGCCCATGTACGATTGAAGGTTCAATGTGGAGCCTGTTACCATCAGCAATGCAAGTGATCCGAGGATTACCGCCGGTACTGTTGCGAGTACAATGGCTGAGACTTTAAACGACTGGAAATTAGCCGCCAGCATCAGGAAGATCACAATAATGGCTACTACCAGACCATTTTGAAGGCTGTCGAGGGTATCGGTCAAAGTTTGGCTCAAACCCACCAGTTCGACGGTCAGTCCGCGCGGCAGCTCGCCAAGAGAGGCTAATGCGTCCCTTACATCGGCTTGTGCAACGCCAAGGTCTTTGTTGTTCAAATTGGCTGTCACGGAAAGGACGGGCATTGCACCAAGGTTGTCGTTCTCGCCGTAAGTGGTATCCGGCGTAATGGTCGCAATGTCGCCCAATACCGGGCGGTTGGCATTTCTCAGCAATGGTATCTCGCCGATTTCCTGGACGCTGTTCATTTTGCTTTCGGGAATCTGCACCTGTACCGAATAACTGTAACCGCCTTTTTCGTCCACCCAGATATTCTTGTCGGTGTAACGTGACGAAGAGGTCGACGCGATGAGCGATTTGGAAACATCATTCATATCCACACCCAGCTGCGCAGCCCGCATACGATCCACCTCGATTTTAATGGCGGGATATTTATTCGATTGTCCTAACTGAATGTCACGGAGGTAGCTGATCTCCCTCAATTTCGCCATTACCTTCTGCGCATATTGCTCATTCAGTTTCTTATCACGGCCCGACATCCTTACCTCGATCGGGGTAGGTGAGCCCTGGCTCAGGATCTTATCCGTCAATTCAATCGGCTCGAATGACATGGCGAGGTCCGGGATAGCCTGTTTAACCTCTTTGCGGATCTTTTCTTTCAGTTCATCCAGATTGGTATGAAACCCTTCATGCAAACCTACTTGCAACACCGCTTCCTGCGGGCCTGCCATAAACAGATAGATCGGGTTTACAGAGAATAATGCAGGGTGCTGACCAACATAAGCGGACGTTACCGACACGTTTTCCGGCCCTACGATCTTTTTAATAACCTCGATCGTTTTCAGCGTTTTCTCCTCCGTGCGTTCCATACGCGTTCCCTCGGGAGCGCGCAGGCGTACCTGGAACTGGCTGCCATTTACTTTTGGCAAAACATCCTTACCAATATTGGCAAGCAGGAGCGCCGCCAATGCGGTAGTTATGATCAGGTAGGCCGCTACGATAGGTTTGCGGAAAGGCATTACCCGGTTGATGAAGCGCATAAAACGCGCTCTGATGCGCTCAAATGTGCTTACTTTTCCGTTTTGATCTGCATCGGCGCGGTGTACGAATGCTTCTTTTTGAGCTTCCGGATCTCTGCTCAGGCCGGATGCGGCGAATTCTTCCGCGTCGGTCATGTTAGTCCCGTCAGCCTTCTTATGATGCTTCACTTTCATGATCCAGTTGGCCATCACGGGCACGAATGTCTGGGCCAGGAAATAGGAAACGATCATGCTGAAGCCAATCGCCAATGCCAGCGGCAGGAACAATGAGCCCGGGATACCACCCATGGTGAATGCAGGGGCAAACACGGCAAGGATACAGAAAAGTATCAGCAGTTTTGGAAATGCGATTTCCTTACAAGCGTCCCAGATGGCGAGCGCCTTCGGTTTACCCATATCAAAATGCTGGTGGATGTTCTCGATCGTCACCGTACTTTCATCGACAAGGATACCGATCGCTAATGCTAATCCGCTCAATGTCATGATATTAATGGTCTGTCCAAAAAGATTCAGGAACAAAACGCCTGAGATAATGGATGTCGGGATGGTCAGGATCACGATCAATGCGCCGCGGGCGTCGCCGAGGAAGAGGAGTACCATCAGACCGGTCAGGATTGCACCGATGGCACCTTCCGTGAGCAAGCTCATCACCGAGTTCATTACATAAGTAGACTGGTCAAACTCGTAGCTGATCTTCACATCTTCGGGTAATGTGCTCTGAATGCGCGGAATGGCCTTTTTCAGGTTCTGCACCACTTCCCAGGTTGATGCGTCGGCACTTTTGGCAATACTCAGATATACGGAACGCTTGCCATTCACAAGACCATAACCGGAAGCTACGTCAGCACCGTCTTCCACAGTTGCAACATCGCGCAGGTAAAGGTTTTGCACGCCGCCTTTGAAAAGTGGAATATTTTCAAACTCTTTAACTGTATGAATGGTCGTGTTGGTAGGGGTAATGTAGTTTTTATCACCGATCCGCACGTTACCCGACGGAGCCGTCTGGTTATTCACGCGCAATGCTTCCACCAGCTGGTCGGGTGTGAGGTTATGCGCCCGAAGCAGTTCCGGATCGGCCTTGATCACGACCGTACGGATGTTACCACCAAACGGAGGTGCCGAAACCAGACCGGGAATGGAGGTAAATGTCGATCGCACGTACACGTTTGCAAGGTCGAGGAGCTCGTTATTACTGCGTTTTTCGCTGCTAAGAACTAGCTGTCCGACGGGCAATGTCGAGGCGTCGAAACGGATAATGAATGGCGGGTTCGAGCCCGGCGGGAAAATGGCCTGCGCCCGGTTGGTGAATGCGCTGAGCTCTGCCGACGCCTGCGCCATATTGGTACCGGGGTAGAAGTTCACCTTCATCAGGGTAAGGCCCTGGATGTTCTTCGTTTCGATACTCTTGATACCGTTTACGTAGAGGAGAATGTTGATGTATTGCTTGGCAAAGAACGTCTCCATCTGGTCGGGCGTGTACCCCCCGAACGGGTGGGCGATGTACATCACCGGCAAATCGAGTTTCGGGAAAATATCGACCTTGATGTTCCGCACGGCATTGATACCGAAAAAGAATAAACCGGCCACCACCACCATGATGGTTATGGGTTTACGTAATGCAAAACGTATTAAATCCATGGTACTGAAATGTAAGTTGTAACGCTACTATATTTGTCAGGTGTCGTCAGGTTCGGTCAGTTGTTGTCATGGATTGTTGAGGAAGACCTCTCTGACTATTCCTGACTATTTCTGACATTTTCAACCTCATACCGCTCACTGATTCAGGAAGAAACCCATATCGCCACTCGCGGCGGCTTTGAGCAGTATGGCCTGCCAGATGTTCGTGGCGGCGATGTCGCGGCTGGTTTCGGCGCGGTTCAGGATGTAGAGCGCCTGGGTCATGTCCACGATATTGCTCAGGCCGTTTTTATACAAAACACTTTTCTGCAAATAGGCGTCGGAAGCCGATTGTACCTGCACAGGCGCCTCCCGGTAATTGGTTATGGCATTGCCGATCTTCGTTTCGGAAAGAATAAGCTGGTTTTTCAACTGCTGGTCTGCCAGGTCGTATTCTTCTTTCAATGCATTGGAAACAAACTTCTGCGACATTACCTGCTGGCGCGTTCGCAGAATGCTCGTCATATTCCAGGTAGCGCCGATCCCGAGCAGGTAATTGGCCCGGACGGGTTTGATACCCTCGAAATAGTTATGGGTATAGGCAGTCTGGTCGCTCGCGTAGCTCGACGAAAACCCGGCGCCGCGTCCCTGGAACACCCCAAAAAGTGAGAATGTCGGCATTCCAAGCGTTTGAAAGTATTTGGCCTGCTGCTCGCTGAGGGCAATGCGGTTGGCATAATATTTCAAAAGCGGGTGGTTTTCCGTTTTGCCAGCCGAATCGGCCAGGGCAGCGGGAACGCGGGTGAGCAGCAGCGTATCCAGCTGGAAACGCTGCTCGGTAGTGCCCATGAGCCTCGCCAGGGTATTGGCCTGTTCCTGCTCAAAATCCCTCGCCTGGGTAATGCTGATCTTCGCATTGGAAACCTCCGCATTGGCCAGCGACGAGTCCACGCCGGGGATCAGGCCGTTTTTTGCACGCGTAACCACTACGGTTTTCAATGCATTGGCGCGTTCCAGGTTGTTTTCCCAGGAACGAATGAGGCGTTGGGCGGCAAGCAGGTTCAGGTAGGCTGCTGCTACGCGCACGCTGTGCTGAAACTGCTCCTGTTCGAGATCAGCCTGGTCGCGGTTCACGGCGGATTGCGCCACGCTGATCCGTTCGCGTGCCCGCCCGAACGCAAAGAAATCCCAGTTCACGTTGGTCAGGTACAACGCTCCGAACGCGGAGTTCCAGTTTTGCTGCGGCAGCGGCAACCCCGACGAGGCAACAGAGAGCCCGAGGCCGTAAAGCGGACCGTTCTGGCCGTTCACTGTGCCGTAGTCCTGTTGGGCGGAGAGGTTGAGGTTAGGCAGGTATTCTTTCTTGCTTTGGAGTACCGTGGCCTTGGAGGCGCTCAGGTAGCTGTTCTTGGCTTTGATGCTTCCGTAGTTGGAGACTGCTGTTTCCACGGCTTGTTGTAAGGTAAGCGTTTGGGCATTCAGTGTTTCACCGGCACCGACGAGCGAGAGCGTCAGTAGCAGGGAGGGAAAATACTTCTTCGATGTCATTGCATTCAGAATTATGTGGCAACTGAACCGGGGCGGTGTGTGGGGTCAAATATTGGCGGTGGTCCGCCGAGCCCGTCGAATTGCTTCGCAAAGGTAAATGGGCTGTTTATGGCAATGTTTATTACTTTCAAACAATAACTTATAAAATTCAAACATCCCTAACGTTCATGGACGCGGTAGGATTTCGGAGTGATGCCGATCTGCTTCTTGAAAAGGTTATTGAAATAGGCCGGGTACTCGAAGCCAAGGCAAAATGCGATTTCGGCCACGCTCCAGTTGGAATGCCTGAGCATTACTTTGGACTGCGCCAACACGCGGTCGATAATGTGTTCTGTGGTAGTTTTCCCGGTGATTTCCTTCAAAGCGCGGTTAAGGTGGTTCACATGCACGCCGAGCCTGTTGGCGTAATCCTTGGCAGTTTTCAGTTTGAGCTTATGCTCGGGCGATTCGATCGGAAACTGGCGTTCGAGCAGTTCGTGAAACTGGGAGGACAGCTTCGCCGAACCATTCACATGCACGTCGCTCACCTCCGACGGCTGCATTTTCATGGCCTCGTGTGCGAGCACATTCACGTAGTTGCGCATGAGGTCGTACTTGTGCACGTAGTTCGACTCGATATCGGCCTGCATTTTTCCGAAGATGCTGAGCAGGTATTCCTGCTGCTCCTCATTGATAAAATACACGGGAATGGAGTCGCTGCGAAGGATAGGGCAGTTGGAAACGGTGACCGACCGGTTGATCGTGCTCAGAAACTGATCGGTAAACAGACAGAAATAGCCCGATTGCTCTTCCGACAGAGCCTGCCACGAATAGGGCACGTTCCGGTTGAAGAAAACCAGCGCATTGCGGTTGATTTCGATCTCCTGGTTGCCGTAGGTAATTTTCCCTTTCCCGAGGATCAGCGAGATCTTGTAGAAGTCGCGTCTGGCGTAGGAGGTATACTTGTTGCAGAATACGCGGGAGAATACATTAAAATGACCTTCATCGCCGGTCGTTTTGTCCGGACCTTTTTGTCCTTTCGCAGCAGGGTGCGTCTGGTAAAAATGCGCTACGGT
This sequence comes from uncultured Dyadobacter sp., assembly GCA_966211825.1. Classification (GTDB taxonomy): domain Bacteria; phylum Bacteroidota; class Bacteroidia; order Cytophagales; family Spirosomataceae; genus Dyadobacter. The sequence continues at coordinate 14,388 of CBIHPQ010000012.1, forward strand.
CTCATTCGGTATCATGAGTTGAAATTATGAAATTCAAATATTGGCTACAAAGCCATGGGGTTAAAAATTAATTAAATAGGTGAGACGCACGGTATCATCCTACATTTTCCCGGTTAAACCATTTTTTGGTATTCAACGGGAAAAGCCGGTGTGGTCGACACCGGCTTGGCAATGGGCAGCATTTGTTAGAATTAAATCGTACCGCAGATCCATTCTTCTTCCTGAACGGGCTTGATCACGTGTACACCATTGCCGGTTTTGTAATTGCGGGTAGAAATTAGCGGGTTGATCACGTTCCGCTGCTTGTGCTGCCTTGTGAACACGACAAAGCGAACTTCACGTAGTGCATATTTTGGCGTAGGATCGGTTTCAGGACGGCCGACATTCAGCGTAGCAAAGCGCGCGGCGAGTGCCGGATTAGAAGATTCGACAACCAGCCTGGCCTTCGGCGCCGCCGCCGCTTTGTTTGGGTGCTTGTAATTGTGGGTTGAAATGCCCGGATCAGAGATGGCCTGTGCCCGGGCCGCCTGGCCAACCGTGGAGGCCAGCGCAAGAAGTGCTGCGAAAATGAGTGGTTTAGGATTCATGTCAGGTTAATTATAGAAACAGGTTGTTAGGATTTGTTTCAAAATTACCTGCAAGCTTTTTCACAATTCATATCTATTTCAAACATTGAACTATAATATTCAATCATTCGAAAAATTATTTTTCAACGTGTTAGCATTCTGATCGGAAAGAATTTAGTTTTTTGAAGGGATGAAAATCTGTCGTTAAAAACAGACAAAAAAAGCCAAAAAAATTCCTAAATGCCTTAATTTGAACTTTTTGATAATTAGTAGGATGGAGTTTGGAATATAAAAAACGCCGACCTCATAGAAGCCGGCGTTTTCTGCAATGATATTATGGTTAATCTTGGGTCGGATAAACCTTATCCGGCGTATTATAATATTCAGCCATTTGCGCCGTGTCCTTGCTCACACTGATAGTCGGGGTTTTGTAGTTTCTCGGCGAGGTGAGCGGATTGATTTCCACTCCTTCCGGCTTGTATTCGCGCGTCACGACGAGCGTGGCAGGGCGTGGCGCATATTTCGGCGTCGTGCTCACATAACGGGTCTGGTACTTGCCGAAGCGCTCCACGGTCCTCATGTTCGCAACACGTATCGTATTCTGGTCCTTGCCGGCAGCTTTGGCCTGTGCTGCCTTGTTGGGATGCTTGTAGTTATAAACTGAAATACCCGGATCCACGATCGATTGCGCGCTGGCAGCGACGGTAAACAATCCGGCAACTAATATGGCGATTAAAAATGTGGCTTTTTTCATGTTGGTAATCGTTTTATTCTCACTGTCGAGCCCCTTCATAGCAAGGGGTTACATGAAAATTAGCAACAGAAAAAACGAATATCAAATGCTCTAATAAGTGCTAAAACTGACCAGATCCGTAAAAGCAGGCTCAGTTTTAATGAGATTTTGACCTGAAAGGAGAGTATTTGCCAAAAGTAGGTTGGAGTGTAAAGCGATTTGGACATAAAAGCTAAAACGTACGGCAAAATCGCCTGAAATGCGAGCCCGGCGTAATTCCGGAAATAATTTTGATTTTAATGAGTTTCTAATCAGTTTCTAATCAATCCGGGCTCCCGGGGCTTATTTAAGCAACGCGCGGGTAGACGTTTGGATGCCTTTGCATATACGTTCCATCGGCAAATCGTTGCTGTCGTCGCCGAACGGATCTTCAATTTCCTCCGCGATCACTTCAAGGCTCGCCAGGATGTAGAACACAAACATCACAAACGGAATGACGAGGAAATGCAGGCTGAATACGTAGCCGATCGGAAGGGTAAGACAATATATAAAGATGAATTTCTTGATAAAAGAACTGTAAGACAGCGGGATAGGGGTATTCTTGATCCGCTCGCAAGCGCCGCAGATGTTCGTAAATCCTTCGAGCTCATGGTTCAATATAATGGTATGCTCGGGCAAAAGGGCCCCTTTTCTTTGTAATTCAATCACTTTCGCGAAAAGGACGGCGGCGATCTGGTTGGGCACGTGGTCGGTTGTCGTCAGCGAGGATTTTCCGTACAGCGCCGAATCTTCAAATTCCGCGGCTATGTAGTGGTGGCGCAAATGGTTTTTAAGGGCAAATGCGTAATTGGGGATCATTTTGGTAAAAAACTCACGCTCCGCCGCATACTCCGGCCCAATCAGTCCCGCCAGTTTCAGCGCCAGGTTGCGGCTTCCGTTCACCAGCGAGCCCCATTGCTTACGGCCTTCCCACCAGCGGTCATAGGCGGTGTTGGTCCGGAAAACAAGCAGCATGGATATCACGAAACCGAGCAGCGAGTGCATCAGCGAGATGTTTTTAAGGTCGTTGTTCTCCGTGATTTTGAGGTGAATTATAATAAGGTAAGCGATAACGCTCGAATAAGCGGCCATGATCAGGATCATCGGCGCAAGCTTGCGCACGGTGTCGGCTTTCTGGAAATAGAAAATGTAACGAAACCACTCCTTGGGATTGTAGTCGATCATATGAGCTTGACGTCGTCGATGAGCTTGAAAAATTCCTTAAAACATTTGGCGGTAAGGCGGGCGTCTTCCAATGCATTATGCGTCTCTTCCTCCCGCTCGAACCCGAAGTAGCTCGCTACGGAGCCCAGGCTCAGCGAACGCGGCACCTGCCTGCCGTTTTTTTCGAGGATTTGAAAAAATAAATAGGAAACCGTGTGCAGGTCGAGCATCTTGTTGGAGAAGCCCCATTTCATTTTTTCGTTGCGGTAGGCGTAGCGCAGGAAATTGATATCGTTGATCACGCTCTGGCCGCAAATGATCACATTCGCCAGGCTCGGCTTGCCCACATTGAGTTTCTTGATCCATTTCTCGAATTCCGGGATCACGTCGTAGATCATCGGGGCATCTTCCAGGTCGTCCAGCGAAAGCCCGTGCACCTCTTCGGATTTGACCGAAAATGCCTCCTCGTTTTCAGGATACACGTTTTGCAGGTAGGTCCCGAGCGACCGCCAGTTGTCGTCGAAAAACTCCGCACCGATCTGTATGATCTCATTCCAGCCAGGCTCCGGGCCGGTCATTTCGATATCTAAAACAAGGAAGGACATAGGCAGGCTGGCGGGGCTAATGGAAAAATGGTCATGATTTGGAAACTCAAACTTATACTTTTGTGTACAAAATTATGCAATCATTGCATGCAAGAAGATTTTGTAAACACTCATTTATAGCAAATGCCCATCGATTTCAAAGAAATTCCGTCCCCCTGTTTTGTTCTGGAAGAGGAGTTGCTCCGCAAAAACCTCGAACTGATCGACTCGGTGCAGAAGGCGGCGGGATGCCAGATCATCCTCGCGCTCAAAGGGTTTTCCATGTATAGCGCCTTTCCTATCGTGAAGGAATACCTCTCCGGAGCCACCGCCAGCTCGCTGAACGAGGTAAAACTGATCAACGACTTCATGGGTTACCAGTCGCATACCTACATGCCCGCCTACCTCGACAGCGAGTTCGGCGAGATCATGCAGCGCAGCAGCCATATTACCTTCAATTCGCTCAGCCAGTGGGAACGTTTTCAGGACAGGGTAGAGGCCTACAAAGCAGCTAACCCGGATAAGACGCTCTCGTGCGGTATCCGCGTGAACCCGCAGTATTCGGAGGTATCCACGGACATGTATAACCCGTGCGTACCGGGCTCGCGCCTGGGCGTCACGCGCGACAAGCTACCCGACGAGCTTCCCGCTGGGATCGACGGCATTCACTTTCATACGCTGTGCGAAAATGGCTCCGACACCCTCGAACGCACGCTCGAAGCATTGGAGGCGAAATTCGGCGATTTGCTGCATCAGGCCAAATGGCTCAACATGGGAGGCGGTCACCTGATGACGAGGGAAGGATACGACATTAGTAAGCTAATTAAATTAGTTAGTACTATCAGGACAAAGTACAATCTGGATGTGATCCTGGAACCGGGTTCAGCCATCGCCTGGCGCACGGGAGTTCTGTACACAACGGTACTGGATGTGCTCGATAGCCAGGGCGTTGATGTGGCTATCCTGGACACCTCTTTCGCGGCCCATATGCCCGACACCCTGGAGATGCCTTATAAGCCTGTGATACGCGGTGCGCACCACGATCCCGAGCCGGGCAAACCTACATACAGACTGGGAGGAATGACCTGTCTCGCAGGCGACTACATGGGTGATTACTCCTTCGACAAGCCGCTCGAAATTGACGACAAAATCATATTTGAGGATATGATACACTACACCATGGTAAAGACTACGACATTTAACGGTGTTAATTTACCTTCCATAGGAATATGGAAAACTGACCAGAAATTCCAACTCATCCGGTCCTATGGATATGAAAGTTTCAAAGACCGGTTATCATAGTAAGAGTAAACTGATTTGTGAGTATCGGTTACTTGCGGCTTGAAGCTGTTCGCGGAAATGTCCTAGTAATTTTGAATGACCGAATGACCGAATGACTGAATATTTTTACATTCAGCTATTCGGTCATTCGGTCATTCGATCATTCAAAATTATTACCTCGGCAGCATCGGAAATAGCCTCTTGACTTCCTCGGCGTTCGGCTGTTTTCCGTACTCGGTTATTTCGAAAACTTCTACATATTTTACCTTCTCAGCCTTCTCCGTACCGTACCATTTATCGAGTGATGCCTTGATTTCCGGGGTTACCGAGGAGCGTCTTTCCATGGATGCCAGAAGCCATTTTTTGCGTTCGGTTACGTCTTTGGGAACGTTAGCAAGATCGCCGTTTGTCCAGGGCAGCCACTCATAAAATTGGGAAACGTGCGCGTCCAGTCCGTCGACTTTTTTAGCAAGATTTTCGGTGATGTCGATCGCAATATCCGGTCGGAACGGGTTCGGGCGCTGAAAACGGTCGCGGAAATAGAGGAAAACGGGGTTTTTGGTCAATGGCGGCACGCTGCTCAGGATGTTAGGCACAATAACCAGGTATGCGGCATCCTGCACCACTACGCCCGTGTTGCGGTGATCGGGGTGATAATCGTTGGTACGCGGTGCAATCACGACGTCCGCATTCCACTCGCGGATTTTACGGATCACGGCCAGGCGGTTTTCGAGTGTGGGGAGCAGCTCACCGTCGTGGTTGTCGAGAATGTCGTATTGGATTCCCCAGCGGCGTGCAGCTTCCTGTGCTTCCTTGTAGCGGCGAATAGCCAATTCTCCGCCGCCAATGTCCTGGTGTCCTTTGTCGCCGTTGGTAAGCGAAACGAATTTCACCTTATGCCCCATCGACGAGTAAATGGAAGCGATGCCGCCGGCACCCAGGTCGCAGTCGTCGGGGTGGGCACCGAAGACAATAATGTTGAGCGGTTTCTTCGCGTCGCCCGCCGGCTGGGCCGTGGCGGTGAGGCCGCAAAATAGCAATGCGGGAAGGAACAGTAATTTTCTGATCATTTTTTTAAGGTTATGAAAGTTTGGAATAGGTGCAAAATAGAAATTTATATTTTGGCTAAGCCTTCCGCAACCTTATTTTATATGTAACACAACCAAATTGACCAATGGCGCAGTCGTTCCTGCATCATATTTAAAATATAAATTTTTCAATACCCTTTTTTTAAATGGATTTTTACCCATTTTATGAAGCCGGTTGCTGCTGTACTTTTTCCTAAAATGTGCGATTCTAGCTCGTGAGGCAAGAAAAAATTACATTTGATAACCGACCAGACTTCCAGGGCATTACTGTTTTCCAGCCAAATATTTAAATAGGCCCCGCTTAGATTCTTCTAATAATCCTGTATCTTTGTATCCCGTAATCATAGAAAAACAGCAAAGTCTTATGGCTTCCAAAGCACGAAAGACCGCTAAGTACATTTTCGTTACGGGCGGTGTTACATCTTCACTTGGCAAGGGAATCATTGCCTCATCACTAGCTAAGTTACTGCAAGCCAGAGGGCTTTCCGTCACCATTCAAAAATTTGATCCTTATTTGAATATTGACCCGGGTACCATGAACCCTTACGAGCACGGCGAATGCTACGTAACGGACGATGGGGCCGAAACCGACCTCGACCTTGGGCATTATGAGCGTTTTCTGAACGTTCGCACTTCACAGGCAAACAACGTCACTACCGGGCGTATCTACCACAACGTTATTACCGCCGAACGTCGCGGCGACTTCCTTGGAAAAACCGTACAGGTTGTTCCGCACATCACCGATGAGCTGAAAAGAAACATGCTGTTGCTGGGCCAGTCCGGCGATTACGACATTGTGATTACGGAAATCGGTGGTTGCGTAGGGGATATCGAATCCCTGCCGTTCCTGGAGGCGGTTCGTCAGGTGAAATTCGAAATGGACGAGCAGGATACACTGGTGATCCACCTTACCTTGATCCCGTACCTGAACTCGGCAGGCGAGCTGAAAACAAAACCGACGCAGCACTCGGTAAGGATGTTGCAGGAATCGGGTATCCAGCCCGACATCCTCGTGTGCCGCACCGAGCACCCGCTGCCTTATGATATCCGCAAAAAAATCGCGCTGTTCTGCAACGTACAGGTCAACTCGGTGATCGAGGCGATGGATGCGGATACGATTTATGCCGTGCCTTTGCTGATGCTGAAAGAAAGACTCGACCAGCGTGCATTGTATATGCTCGACATTTATAATGATAAAGACGTAGACCTCGATTCATGGAAGACATTTCTTTCGAGACTCAAGAATCCGATCGACTCGGTTCGCATTGGTTTGGTAGGTAAATATGTAGAGCTGCACGACGCTTACAAATCTATCGTAGAATCGTTTATCCACGCCGGCGCCGCAAATGAGTGCAAGGTAAATATCGAATGGATCCATTCTGAAAGCCTTACTGCCGAGAATGCCGTTGAAAAACTCGAAAACCTCGACGGTGTGCTGGTAGCTCCCGGCTTCGGTGAGCGTGGTATTGAAGGTAAGATCGCCGCGATCCAGTATGTACGCGAAAACAACATCCCTTTCTTCGGCATATGCCTCGGTATGCAAATGGCCGTGATCGAGTACGCCCGCAATGTGATCGGCTGGGAGAATGCGCATTCCGTTGAAATGGATGCCACTACCGACCATCCGGTGATCCACCTGATGAAAGACCAGAAGGATATTTCGAACAAAGGAGGTACGATGCGTCTCGGCGCTTATCCCTGCCGTATCAAGAAAGACACGCTGGCCCACAAGATCTACGGCAAGACCAATATCAGCGAACGTCACCGTCACCGGTACGAATTCAACAATAAATATTTGAAGGAATTCGACGAAAAAGGGCTGGTTGCCACGGGTATCAATCCTGACAATAACCTGGTGGAGATGGTCGAGCTGCCTTCGCACCCGTTCTACATCGGCGTACAATTCCACCCCGAGCTGAAAAGCACGGTGATGAACCCGCACCCGATCTTCGTGAATTTCGTAGCTGCCTCATTGAGTTATTCATTGCAAAAAAGGTCGGTAGAAACCTTGAACCCGGTTTCCCACTGATCACATTTTAAGGCCTGTTAAGCGAAAAAACTTGTTACCTTTGCCGCCTTACAAGCGGTATGTTAGTTCAATAATTTAAAGTAAATAATGGATAAAAATTTTGTAATCGGCCTGGTCTTGATCATGCTGATGCTGATAGGCTACCAGGTACTGGTTCCCAAGCCTGTGGAACCTACTCCGGTAGCGGAGGTGAAGAAAGAGGCTGTCAAGCCCTCGTCTGTCGCTTCGGATACAACCCAAAAATCCTCACAATCAGTCGATTCTACCGCAATTCCTGCGAAGGACCTGGTGATCGAAACGAAAGATGCCCGCGTGGTATTCACCAACAAGGGTGGGGTAATGAAGGAGGTAATGTTGAAAAACTACAAAACCTACGATCAGAAACCACTTTACCTGATTGCCGAGAACCACAACAACTTCCAGATCGACCTGCCTACGCAAACCGGTGATGTAAGGCTCACCAATCAGTTTTTTACAACCGACGCGCAGGACCGTACATTGGCCGAAGGCGATTCGGCGGTGATTACCTACCGTACCACGATCAAAAACAACCAGACAATCGAGCAAACCTACGTCGTACGCGGCAGCGGTTACGTGATCGACTATGGTATCAAAGCCAGCGGCGTGCTGCCTGCCAGCAAGTCGGTGGAATTCCATTGGGATAACGACCTGTTGCAACTGGAAAACGATATGAAGAAAAACCGTGAGGTGGTTACTGTTAACTACTACACGGACGAGCTGAAAAGCCTTCCTACCAGCCCTACTTCCAACGAAGAGGAGAAAACGGCCGACCCGGTTAAGTGGTTTACAATTAAACACAAGTACTTCCTGGCCGGTCTGATCGCGGAAAAAACACCGCTGACGAACGTAACCCTGCGTGCCAATGTGAACCCGGAGGGTTCGGTGATCGTAAAAAACATGAACATTTCCGCGGGTATACCCACGGCTGCTGTTCAGAAAGGGGAGGCCAACTTCCAGTTTTACCTGGGACCAAACGAATATCACATTGTAGATAAGGTAAAAGCAGAGAATTTCGACCAGAACGTTTATCTGGGTTACGCATTCCTGAAACCGATCAACAAGTTCTTCCTTGTGCCGCTTTTCAACCTGATCGAAGGATTTGTAAACAACTACGGTTTGCTGATCATTCTGTTGGTATTGTTTGTAAAAACCTTGCTGACGCCGCTGACCTACAAATCGTACATCAGCATGGCGAAAATGCGTATCCTGGGCCCTGAGCTCGAACAGATCCGTGAACAGAACAAAGACGATCTCGCGAAGCAGCAGCAGGAGCAGATGAAGCTTTACCAGCAGGTAGGGGTGAGCCCGTTGAGCGGATGTGTACCGGTTCTGGCCACAATGCCGATTTTGTTCTCACTTTTCTTCCTGTTCCCGAACCTGATCGAGCTGCGCCAGCAATCTTTTCTGTGGGCAAGCGACCTTTCGACTTACGACTCATTTTTCAAGCTGCCGTTCAATGTACCTTTCGGTATTGGTAACCACGTCAGCTTGTTCACGATCCTGATGACAATTTCCAGCATTGGTTATGCCTATTACAACAACCAGAACACGCCAACACAGCCCGGACCGGTGAATATGAAGGCACTCGGATACGTAATGCCGCTGATGTTTATGTTCATCCTGAACTCGTTCCCGGCTGGTCTGACGTTCTACTACTTCGTTTCCAACGTGGTAACGATCGCGCAGCAGCTGCTGATCAAGCGATTTGTGAATGAGGATAAAATCAAAAATATCCTTGACGAAAACCGCAAAAAGAACGCGACCGGTGAGAAAAAGCAGAACAAATTCCAGAAATATCTTGAAAAGTCGTTGCAGGCTGCGGAAGAGGCGAAAAAGAAACAGGCTGAATTAGAGAAAAGGTCTAAAAAGAAATAAACGGTTTTTTGGATCGTAATAATAAAGGGCAATGTTCCGGTTGGGATATTGCCCGTTTTTTTCCATTTTGGGCAGGTTTTTTGTATTAAGAAGATCAGCACAATCTTGACCCCGAAATCCTGATGAGAGTTATCTTTTTTTTGCTTCTGACAGTCCAGATCGGTTTGTACCAACCGTCCTACGGCCAAGCCAATGCCCAGACGGAAAGCCGCTACCGGTCGGCCCTGGCAGATTACAAACAAGGTAAATTCGCCATAGCGATGGACAAGTTCTATCCCATGACGAGCGTCAATGCGAAAACAGCCTATTCGCCCTACGCGCATTACTATTATGCATTGAGCGCCTACCAGCTGAAACGCTACAAGGACAGCCGCCAGATGCTGCTCCAATTGCAAAGCCGCTATCCGGGCTGGAATAAGATCAACGACGTGTATTACCTGCTCGGGGCCGTAAGCTTCGCCAACGGGCAGCTCAACGACGGACTCGACCAGCTGGCAAGGATCAAGGAATCGTCCCTGAACAAGGATGTGCAGGCATTGAAACAGCACCATCTGGGCTCCATCACCGATTTTTTGAAACTGAAAGACCTGCAAAAGCAATATCCATCAGACCGCGACATTGCATTGATGGTTTACCTGTCTATCCAGTCGGCACGCACGCCTGCGCAAGGTGACCTCGCCTACGCGGACCAGCTGGACAAGCAGTTTAAGTTCAAAAAGAATGAAAAGGTAGAAGAGGCGCCGAAGCGCAGCACCCCGAAGTCGGACACGCAGTGGACAAAGGGCTACCTGGATGTGGCTGTGATGCTGCCGTTCCGTCTCGATGAATTCGGTAGCTCCAAACGCCGCTCCAACCAGTTTGCATACGACTATTACCTCGGCCTGACAGTGGCCAAAGAGCAGCTGCAAATGGAAGGTATCACTGTAAACCTTTGGGCTTACGACGTTAGCAACGATGCGAAGAGCATGCAGGAGATCGCCGATAACAAGAACTTCCAGCTATCGGATATGGTCATCGGACCGCTCTACGCCGGTACTTTCGACGTGGCTTCCGATTTTGTTTCGGGAAGTAATGCAATTATGCTCAACCCGCTCTCGACAGACGCCAATCTGCTGAAAAGCGGGAACATTTACCTCGGACATCCTTCCATTACCTTCCAGACGCAGAAAGCCGCCCAATGGATGCGGACGCTTTCGCCGGGCCTTAACTCGGTAATTTATTACGGAAACACGGCCAAGGATTCCGCAATGGCCGCTTCCTATGCTACCGAATGGAAAGCAAAAGGAGGAAAGGTATTGTCGATGTCGAAAATCCAGCCCGACCGCGAGTCGCTGGAAGGCAAAATATCTTCATTTGAAACCAACAAACCGGCCCATATCGCATTGTTTTCTTCGGACGGAGAATCGGGCGGCAACCTGATCGAGGTACTTAATGGCCGTAAATTAAACACGCTGCCGGTGGTGGCTACATCCACGAGCTTCAATAGCCAGCAATCCAGGCTGTCGCGCTACGGTTCGCGTTTATCCCTTATCGACGCCGATTACGTCGATCGCGAGAAGGAAACGATCCGCCAGTTCCAGAAAAATTATTACAACAAAACCAGTACTTTTCCTTCGGTATATTCCTACCTGGGGTACGATCAGTTGCTGTTCTTTTCGCGGATGCTTTCGAAATACAAGGAAAAGCTTCCTTCCGGCCTGCAATCGCGGAAATTCGGCAGCGAGGAGTTCCTGCTGTCGGGTTTTGACTATACCAAATCGAATGAAAACCAGATTACACCTGTCCTGAAATACAGCGGTTCCAAATGGGTACCGGTGGACAAATAATACCAACTGATTAAAGAATGAATACTTCAACGAGCCAGCAACTTTTCGAGAAAGCACAAAAATACATTCCCGGCGGGGTCAACTCGCCCGTACGCGCATTCCGCGCGGTAGGAGGTTCTCCGCTGTTTATCAAATCGGCCAAAGGGCCTTACATCTACGACGAGGATGGTAATGAGTACATCGAGCTGATCAACTCCTGGGGTCCGATGATCCTCGGGCACGCGCATGAACTGATCCAGAAAGCCGTTTCGGACGCTATCCAGCATTCTTTTTCCTTCGGTGCGCCTACGCGCCGGGAAGTGGATATCGCGGAACTGATCGTGTCGATGGTTCCTTCCATTGAAAAAGTGAGAATGGTGAATTCGGGTACGGAGGCAACGATGTCGGCCATACGCGTTGCGCGCGGGTACACGGGCAGGGACAAGATCATCAAGTTTGAGGGCTGCTACCACGGCCACGGCGACAGCTTCCTGATCGCCGCCGGCAGCGGTGCCGTGACATTCGGCACGCCGGATAGCCCAGGCGTTACCAAAGGCGTCGCTAACGACACATTAACTGCCCCTTACAACGATCTGGAAGCCGTGCAACAGCTGGTGGATGCCAACAAAGGCCAGATCGCCGCATTAATCCTCGAACCGGTTGTTGGTAATATGGGTTGCGTGCTTCCCAAAGAGGGCTTTTTGCAGGGATTACGCCGCATTTGCGACGAGGAGGGCATTGTCCTGATCCTCGACGAAGTGATGACGGGCTTCCGTCTGGCGAAGGGTGGAGCGCAGGAAAGATTCGGAATAACGCCGGATTTAACAACGTTAGGAAAAATAATCGGTGGAGGAATGCCCGTGGGGGCTTATGGAGGGAAGGCCGAGATCATGAACTGCGTCTCGCCGGCCGGTCCGGTGTACCAGGCAGGCACGCTTTCCGGTAATCCGATCGCCATGGCGGCGGGCTATACAATGCTTACCTACCTGAACGATCACCCGGAAGTGTACACGCAACTGGAAAGCTCCGGCAGCAAGCTCGCAAATGGTTTCAGGGCTTCCATGGAAAAGTTGGGTTTGAAATATACCTTAAACCAGATCGGTTCGATGTATACGCTCTTTTTCACGCCAAATGCCGTAACGGATTTCCCGTCAGCCAAGTCTTCTGACCTGCCATTGTTCGGAAAATACTTCCACGCCATGCTCAACCGCGGCATTTACATGGGCCCAAGCCAGTTTGAAGCGATGTTTCTATCGACGGCGCTCACTGAGGCGCATTTGGACCGGATCATTGCGGCGAATGAAGAGGCGCTTAGAGAGATAACTCGTTAACTTATAATGATTAGATGTATCTGATCTGTCACCCTGAGCGCAGTCGAAGGGCATGTACGATGTTGCTATACGGACTGTCTTCGACTGCGCTCAGACTGACATTGGACAAGAACTCATGCATTTAAAATGTAATAATTCAATCATTAAACAATGCGCCGCTACTCCATCATCATTCCCGTCTACAACCGCCCCGACGAGTTGGAGGAGCTGCTTGGCTGCCTGGCCGTGCAAACTTATAAGAATTTCGAGGTCGTGATTGTGGAAGATGGGTCTAAAATAAAGGCCGATGAAGTAGTGAAATCCTTCTCGGACAGGCTCGACATTCATTACCACTACAAGGAAAACGGCGGCCAGGGCTTCGCGCGTAACCATGGTTTTGAGCGCGCTGCGGGCGATTACTTTATCCTTTTGGATTCCGATGCATTGATTGAGCCTGATTACCTGTCGATTGTGGAAAACCGGTTGAATACGGACTACGTCGATCTTTACGGCGGCCCGGACACGGACCATCCTTCCTTTACACCCATTCAGAAGGCCATTAGCTACTCGATGACATCGGTTTTTACGACGGGCGGCATTCGCGGCAAGAAGAACAATATGGGCGGCACATTTCACCCGCGGAGCTTCAATATGGGGCTATCGCGTGAGGTATGGGAGCGCACGGGCGGGTTCCTGACAAGCCGGATGGGGGAGGATATCCTGTTTAGCATTGCGGCATTACGGCTGGGCTTCAAATCTGCATTGATTCCGGAAGCATTTATCTATCACAAACGCCGCACGCAGTTCGGGGCGTTTTTCAGGCAGCTGAAATTCTTCGGCCGCGCACGCATCAACATCGCCCGCTACTACCCCGACGAACTGAAACTCGTGCATACCTTTCCGTTACTGTTCACATTGGGCGTTTGTAGCATTCCGTTCTGGTATTTCATTTTCAAACCATTCTTTTTCCTCGGATTGTGGTTTTTAGGCATTTATGTAGCATTGCTTTTCATTGATGCATTGCGGAAAACTAAAAGCGTGCAGGTTGCATTCCTAAGCATTGGGGCTGCATTTGTACAGCTTTTCGGCTACGGGACCGGCTTTTTACAGGAAGGCTGGAAGCGCCTCTGGGAAAACAAATCCCACCGCGAAACCGGCGCGGCGATTGAATATCCTTCGTGACGCGGGAGTTGTCAGGTTTGGTCATTTGTGTCAGGTATGGTTAGGTGTAGTCAGGAAGTAGTCAGGGATGGTTCATTGATTGTCAGGTGTGGTCAGGGAAATTGGAGAAATAAAGAGAAAGAGGCAGTTTCTTACGAAACCGCCTCTTTTATTTTTTATAATCCTTACAAAAATTAATGACTAAACCTGACCACACTTGACAATCAATGACCAAACATGACCAACACCTGACGACACCTGACTACTTCTGACAGAAGTAAACAATCTCTTCCCCAGGCAGCGAGTATTTTTTCACCTCGGCAGGGCTCAGTTCGTCCATTACAAAACGGTCCTCGGTTACTGTAAATCCGCCTTTTTCCAGTTCGCGGCCATAGTTGCGGCCGAAAAGGCGGAGGTGGTCGTTTTGGAGGAAATGGATTTCGCGTTCCTTCGGATCTGTGATCGTCGGGTCTTCGTAGGTTACTTCGAATTTCATGTCCTGCGGCGATTGGATCAATGCCCATCCTCCGGGTTTCAGTACGCGGTGCAGCTCGCTCATGGCGAGAATATAGTCGTCTACGTGCTCCATAACGTGGTTACAGAATGCAACGTCGAAGGTGTTGTCGGGGAAAGGGATCTGGTGGATATCCATTTTGACCTTTGCAAGAGGTGATTCGATGTCGGCCGTAATGTAATCCAGGTTTTTCATCTGCTCGAAGCGGTCGATAAAGCAATATTCGGGCGCTACGTGCAGGACTTTGAGGTTGGCGGTATAGAAATTGGTTTTGCGTTTCATGTAGAGCGCCATCAGCCGGTGGCGTTCGAGGGACAGGCAACTGGGGCACAGCGCATTCTCGCGGCTCGACGTGTTACGGCCATAGGGCAGGAATTTGCGGTATTTGCTGTTACAAACCGGGCATTCTACCTGGTTGCCGATATAAAAGATGCTGAGCAACCGCGCCGCCCAGTGTCCCACGAGTTGGAGGTAGGGACGGGGAATGTAGCGCAGAACTAAACTAATGATGGATTTCATTAAACCAATTAACTAAAAATTAATAATTTTAGGATCATAACATCGAATAGCCTGATTAATGATCCCCTCAATTGACCCGAAACCACCTGGTAAGCGACTGATCAAAAGAATGTCGACACGCACGAAATGGATGATTCTCGCTCCATTAGGCTTGTTGCTGTTCAGTTTTGGTCTTACCGTGCTCAGCGAAGCCGCCCACCAGCGGCGGATCGGCGAGCCTACGCAGGTTTGGGTCGTGTTAGGCCTTTACAGTCTCGCATTAATCAATGGAGGCCTGATCATGTTCGGTGAAGCCCTGCGCTTCCGTATCCTGCTCGATGTCCGCCGCGAAACGCGCCGCAGTATGCGTCAGCTGTTGCGGAAGGTCAATCTGAAAGCTGCTTCCGGAAAACACAAATCCGGTAAAAAAGCAAAAAGCCCTACCAAAACAGATTGACAGGACTAGTTGAATAACATTCCGAAGAGGCTTATTATTTTTTATTTGCTTCGAATTGAGCCTTGATAGCCTCAACGTCAACATTGCGCACTTCTGGTTTGCGTAGAAGGTTTTTGATTTTAGCGGTGCGGTTGTTTGCTACTGCTTTGTTTCTGCGACCTTTACGTTTTAATTCCGTAACTCCCATTGTAAAAGTTTGTTTTGTGAAAGAGCCGCAAAATTAAGCATTTTAACGTAAATAATGCATGCAATAGTCATAAATATTGCATAACCTCTCCTAACTTTACGGTTTCATAGGCCATTCAAGGCCGAAATCGATAGCTTTATTGTAATGAGTAAACCATCTCTTGCCCGCGGAACCCGTGACTTTGGTCCGGAACAAATGGCAAAGCGTACTTTCATTTTTGACACTATCCGACGCTCTTTTCAACGATACGGTTTTCTCCCATTGGAAACCCCGGCTTTTGAAAACCTGTCTGTTTTGATGGGTAAATACGGCGAGGAGGGCGACCAGTTGCTTTTCAAA
The DNA here is from genome assembly GCA_966211825.1 of uncultured Dyadobacter sp. Classification (GTDB taxonomy): domain Bacteria; phylum Bacteroidota; class Bacteroidia; order Cytophagales; family Spirosomataceae; genus Dyadobacter. Next base: position 30,039 of record CBIHPQ010000012.1, read on the forward strand.
CTGCTTAACTCGGGCGATTTCAGCGGCAAGCTCACCGAAACCGACTGGAACGAAGGATACAAACCTTTAACTACCAAAATTTCCGAAAAAGGTCTCCGCTATGACCTTACCGTGCCATTCGCACGCTACGTGGTGATGAACCGCGGCACTTTGGCCATGCCTTTCAAACGGTATCAGATACAGCCCGTCTGGCGTGCCGACCGCCCGCAGAGAGGCCGCTACCGCGAGTTTTACCAATGCGATGCCGATGTAGTAGGCACCGATTCGCTGCTTTGCGAAGCGGAGATCGTGATGCTTTTGCATGATATCCTGCCGGCATTGGGCATTACCGACTTTACTGTCAAGATCAATAACCGTAAGATCCTCACCGGCATTGCCGACATGATCGGCGCGCACGGGATGGAAGGACCGCTTTGTGTGGCGATTGATAAATTGGATAAAATAGGGAAAGATAAAGTCGTTGAGGAACTCCTCGAACGCGGTTTCGCTTCTGATAGTATCGGAAAGCTCGAACCGATTTTCAGTCTTTCGGAAGAAAGTGATCCGTTTACAGAGCTGAAAAGCTGGCTGGCCGAATCGGAGGTTGCATTGAAAGGTATCCGGGAGCTGGAAGAAGTGTGGGCGATGGTGAAGATACTGGGATTGGAAAATCCGAAGATCGCGTTCGATGTGACGCTCGCGCGGGGGCTTTCGTATTATACAGGCGCTATTTTCGAAGTGAAGGCCAATAATGTACAGATCGGCAGCATTTCGGGCGGTGGCCGGTACGATAACCTGACGGGTACATTCGGCGTGCCGGGCATCTCGGGCGTGGGCATTTCACTCGGCGTCGACCGGATTTATGATGTAATGGAAGAGCTGAACCTTTTCCCTGAGAGCCAGAAGACGAGTACGAAGGTGATGATCTCCAATTTCGATGAAGAGGCATTTACCTACGGTTTGTCGATCCTCCCCGCTTTCAGAAAAGCAGGTATCAATTCGGAGATCTATCCGGATTCGGTGAAACTGAAAAAACAGCTCGATTACGCCGACCGCAAGAATATCCCGTTTGTGATCCTGATCGGTTCGGACGAAATGCAGTCGGGTTTGCTGACTTTGAAAAACATGAAAACCGGCGAGCAGCAGAAACTGAACGCGGAAGATATTATAACTTTGCTCACCCGGGAAGACCAATAACCCTAATTCAATACCGACAAACGGCTGCGCGAGCACCCTATAATTTTATGAATGATAATATTTTAAGAATTGCCATCCAGAAATCGGGCAGGCTTAGTGAAGATTCTTTAAAACTGATCAAAGAATGCGGCATCCGGTTCGACAATGGCGCGGGTAAGCTCAAAACCGACGCGACCAACTTCCCTGCTGAAATCCTTTTCCTCCGCGACGACGATATTCCCGGTTATGTGGAAGACGGTGTGGCACATCTGGGGATTGTGGGCGAGAATGTCTCGGAAGAATCCTGCAAGGACGTGGATACCGTGCACAAGCTGGGTTTCTCGAAATGCCGCCTGTCGATCGGCGTTTTGCGCGAGGCGGAGTACAATGGCGTACAGGACCTGCAAGGAAAGAGCATTGCTACTACTTACCCGCGTTTGCTGGAACAATATCTTAAATCCAAAAATGTTACCGCGGACATTCACGAGATCAGCGGGTCGGTGGAGATCGCGCCGAGCATTGGCCTGGCCGATGCCGTTTGCGACATTGTAAGCTCGGGCAGCACTTTGCTGAGCAACGGTTTGAAAGAAGTGGAAACAATATTCCGCTCCGAGGCCGTCATGATCGCCAGCAAGCACCTTTCCGACGTGCAGAAGGACCTTTTGGACCAGCTTTTGTTCCGTATCAAATCGGTGCAGGTGGCCAAGAACAACAAATACATTTTACTCAACTGCCCGGTGGACGCGGTGGAGAATATCACCAAGTTCCTGCCCGGCATGCGGTCTCCGACGATCTTGCCATTGGCGACGGAAGGCTGGTGCTCGCTGCATTCGGTAATCAATGAAAACGAGTTCTGGGAGAATATCGAAAAGATCCGCCAGGCTGGTGCAGAGGGGATTCTGGTTATCCCGATCGAGAAAATGATTGTTTAAGTTCTGGGTTTGATTCTGACATTATGAATATTATTCCATTTCCGGAAAGGGCACAATGGCCTGCATTGCTGGCTCGGCCCGTTCTGGAAGCAAAGGATATCGAAGCGCGGGTAATGCCCGTCCTCGAACAGGTGAAAGAACAGGGCGACGCGGGTATCAAAGCCCTCGCCCTGAAATTTGACAAACTGGAACTGGCCGACCTCGCATTCCCGGAAAAGGACATTGCCGAAGCAGGCGATAAGCTCGACGACACATTGAAGGCGGCGATCGGTCAGGCTTACGAGAATATCTACAAATTCCATAAAGGGCAGCTGCAAGCACCCGAAAAGGTGGAAACCATGCCCGGCGTCACCTGCTGGCGCAAAAGCGTGGGGATCGAAAAGGTAGGGATTTACATTCCCGGCGGATCGGCCCCATTGTTCAGCACGGTGTTGATGCTCGGTATTCCTGCGCAAATTGCTGGTTGTAAAGAGGTTGTACTTTGTACGCCGTCCGATCACCCGGCCATTCTGTATGCTGCGCAACTTGTGGGTGTAACGAAAGCATTCCGCATTGGCGGGGCGCAGGCGATTGCGGCGATGGCATACGGAACCGAAAGTGTTCCCAAGGTTTACAAGATATTCGGCCCTGGTAACCAATATGTTACCACTGCCAAAATGCTGATCAGCAAAGAAGGCGTAGCCATCGATATGCCTGCCGGGCCTTCGGAAGTGGCCATTTTCGCCGACGATACGGCATTTCCGTGCTTCGTAGCCGCCGACCTGCTTTCCCAGGCCGAACACGGTGCCGACAGCCAGGTTTTATTGGTTTCAACGAGCAAAAAACTGCTGAGCGCGGTTAATATCGCCTTATCGGAGCAATTGGAAGAACTTCCCCGCAAGGACCTCGCCGCCCAGGCGATGGCCAACAGCAAGGCAATCCTCGTCGAATCGGAGGAAGAAGCCATTGATATGCTCAACCAATATGCGGCGGAGCACCTGATCCTGAGCATTTCTAATGCAGAAGAGGTTACGGAGAAGATCTACAATGCCGGCTCGATATTCCTGGGCAACTATACGCCCGAATCCTGCGGGGATTATGCTTCCGGAACCAATCATACATTACCTACCACCGGCTACGCGAGGGCTTATAGCGGTGTTTCCGTCGATAGTTTTGT
>CBIHPQ010000013.1:0-32694 GCA_966211825.1 uncultured Dyadobacter sp.
GGCCAGGCGATGGAAAACCCGCTGCGCATGGAAAACGAGTACTTCGTAGCGACTACCACGGCTGTGAACGAAGAGAAGGTGTTCAGAGAAAATGGCGTGTCCGAGTTCAATACGTATACGGAAGGCGATAACGATACGATCAAAGGCAACGAGCAAACGGGTTACCTGGTCTTCACGACGACGGAAATCGCTGCCAGGCTCAAAACCTACGATTTTGTGAAGAGCATTACCCTCGTGAAATCGCCTAAGGATATCAGCGAGCCGATGCTGTACCCGAATTCGTCGCTTTTCAAATGGAACCGCGACAATTACGGGCCGATCACCGTTCCAAAGGAAGGTATGACCGTGCAGCTGACGCCTGAAAACGTTGCGATGTATGGACCGGTTATCAAGAATTATGAAGATAACGAAGATGTTCTAGTGGATGAAAATTCCGTGAAAGTGGGCGGGAAAGCTATTACTTCCTACACTTTCAAGCAGGATTACTACTTTATGATGGGGGACAACCGCCACAACTCGGCCGATTCACGCTATTGGGGCTTCGTACCGATGGATCACATTGTGGGTAAGGCTGTGTTCGTATGGATGTCCATCGACCCGAACCCGACCAGCTTCTTCAACAAGATCCGTTGGAGCAGAATTTTCCGGGTGATCAACTAACGATAACCATTGAGCAATACGCAGGGAAGGGCCACACGGTTCTTCCCTTTCTTTTTTGTATTGATATATAAAATAATAATATATAATGCTTGATGTGATATGGTGTTTTGAGGTTATATTGCGATAGAAATGCCCGCTGTCGACCTAAAATGAGCATCCTAATGTCCCTGTCAGAAACACTTCAGAAACCCGAGACAAAGACGCAGAAGAAATCTGCTTTCCGTGAGTGGTTAGACTCCGTACTGTTCGCGGTTATCGCCGCTACACTAATCCGCTGGCTGTTTTTTAGTGCCTTCGTGATTCCTACCCCTTCGATGGAGAATAGCCTGCTTGTCGGGGATTACCTGTTTGTGAGCAGGCTGCATTACGGTACCAATACGCCGACAACGCCATTGCAGGTACCACTTACGCATCAGACGATCTGGGGCACGGCCATTCCTTCTTACCTCGATTGGATCCAGCTTCCGCAATATCGCCTGCCCGGGTTTGCGCGCGTCAAAAACGGGGATGTGGTGGTGTTTTACCTCCCGGTCGAACATCCCGATACCTACCAAAAATACAGTAATGTGTTGCCCGACCTGCATCCGCACCCGACCGACCTGCGTTCGAATTACATTAAGCGCTGTGTCGGCATTGCGGGCGATACGCTGGAAGTGCGCCGCGGGCTGGTATATGTGAATGGCCGAGCGCAGGTGTTACCCCCGCGTATGCAGAATGAATATTTTGTTTCGGTGAAAACGGCGGTGAATGAAGAGAATGTGTTTCGTAAGAATGGCATTGTCGACTATTCCCAGTTTACCGAGACATTCGGCGACAGCATTGCGGCCAACGATGAGCTGGGTTATGTCGTGAAAACGACTGCCACGCTAGCAGAAAAATTGAAGGCTTATGATTTCGTAAAACGCGTGGAGCCGGTGTTTATGGAAAAGGGTTTGAAAGAGCCTTACCTCTTCCCCGCAAGCGACGCCACCAACTGGAACAAGGACAACTACGGACCAGTCGTAGTGCCAAAAGCCGGAATGACGATCCCATTAACCGAAGTCAACATAGCGCTTTATGGCGACATTATCCGGAGTTTCGACGGTAACGAAAATGTGGTGGTGGAAAAAAGCAAAGTCACCATCGGCGGTAAACAGATCACCAGCTATTCATTCAAACAGGATTACTACTTCATGATGGGCGATAATCGCCACGATTCGGCCGACTCGCGGTACTGGGGCTTTGTACCCGAAGATCATATTGTAGGAAAAGCGGTTTTCGTATGGATGTCCATCGACCCCAATCCAACGGGTTTCCTGAAAAAAATCCGCTGGGACCGCATTTTTAGGACTATTGATTAACGGAGGAAAGGGAAGAAGGGGATGAGAGGGAAGAAGGGGGTGAGAGGGATGAAGGGGATGAGAGGGAGGAAGGGGATGAGAGGGAAGAAAGGGATGAGAGGGAAGAAGGGAGGAGAGGGATGAAGGGGATGAAAGGGAGGAATGGAGGAGAGGAGGGAATGGGATGAGAGGGAAGAAAGGTAGGAAAGGGGAAAGGTGGGGACGTCTCTCCTCCCTTTCCTCCTTCCTCCCTTTCCTCCTTCTAACAATTATTCTTCCTGAGAAAAGATTAGCGCCGAGTAAGGGGGGATCTGCAACGCTCCGAACTGCCCGCAATTGTCCATTTCTCCCTCCATGGTTTCAATGTCGAAAACGCCCAGGTGCGAGAAGTCTTGGTCGTAGTACTCATTATCGCTGTTGAAACGCAGGTTCCATTTACCGGCACGTGGGAAACCAACTTTGTAATCGGAGAAAGTTTCTGTCGAGAAGTTAAATACCACTACGACACTATCTTTCGGCCCGCCTTCTTCCCAGCGGTGCATTACGATCACTTTTTTCTCATCGTCCTGTCTGATAATCGCCGTGTTCTGGCCTTGCAATCCTTTGGTTACGCCAAACCAGTTTCTGCGGATGTGGATCATATCGCGGTGCAATGCTGCGAAGCCGCTGAACTTCTCCAGTCGCGACCAGTCGATCGGATCGCTGTCCGAAAACCATTTGTCTTCCAGCAGCGGCTGGCCCTGGAAAATCATCGGTATGCCCGGCGAAGTGAGTACCAGGGCGACGCCCAATGCGGCGCGTTTTTTGGAATACCAGTTATCTACGTCGCCATCGGCAATCTCTTCGGCTACACGCGCCTGGCCGTTGGCTACTTCGTCGTGTGATTCGGTATATATAATGCGCTGGAAAGAATCTGCATTGTAACGGTTCGTAATCGCTCCCACGACCTTATCCATATCCCGGTCCTGATCGTTGGCCGTAATGATCGCGTCGCGGATCGAATGCACGAATTCCGCATCCCATTGCGATCCATAACCGAGGCCGCCATTTTCGACAGTATTGGTTATGAAGTCCAGCGAATGCATGTCCTCGGCGATGGTGATACAGTTTCCGCAGCTTTCGCGGATATCTTTATTGATCCATTGCATGAGCGAAATGCCTTCCGGAATATCGTCACCCGGATTGCCGTTGGCTTTCACATTCCGGATGTAGGGTACCATATCCATTCTCAAACCGTCCACGCGGTAGTCGCGGATCCACATCATGGCATTATCGTGAATGTATTGCCGCACTTCGCCGCGTCCGTAATCGGGGCGGGTGTTGCCCCAGGGCGTTTCGGAGCGCCAGTCGTTGTAGAAATAAATGCCGCCTCCATCGTTTTCGTGCCAGCCGTCGAATTGCCACAGGTCCAGGTCGGAAGGGCCGAAGTGGTTGTAAACGACGTCGAGGATCACTGCGATGCCTGCCTCGTGTGCCGCTTTCACAAATGCTTTCAAACCATCGGGACCGCCGTAGTCGGATTCAATGGCGAACGGGTTTGCCGGGTTATAGCCCCATGACCTCGAACCGGGAAACTCCGAGCAGGGCATTAGCTCCACCGCATTGAAACCCATATCTTTCAGGTAAGGGATCCGCTCGATAGCCGTATAGAATGTCCCTACCTGCCCTTCCTCTTTCACATTAAATGTGCCGACATGCAGTTCATAGATCACGACCTCGTGCCAACCGGGCAGTTGGAAAGTTACATCCTGCCAGTCGAATGACTGATGATTGTAAACGATGCAGTTACCGGCGGAGTTGGTTACTTTTAATGCATAGGGATCATTGCGGTGCAATTCGCCTGCGGGTGTTTTGAGGAGATATTTATATTCGTCACCCTCCTTCGAATTTTCGATCAGTGCCCCCCACATGCCATTCTCTTCTGGTTGAAGCGGGTTAGCGGCGGCATCCCAATCGTTGAAACTTCCTATGACCGAAACGCTTTCTGCATGCGGCGCCCACACACGGTAATATACTCCCTCGGGATGGCAGGTGGCGCCCATGCCTTCGTAATGTTGCTCGGTTTCGGTTGCTTCGGTTTCGAGGTTTTCCATATATGATTGTCAGATTATTGTTTATTTTTGAAAAAGCACTGTTAACGTATATTCGCAAAATGTATGCCAGCGTGGACAGTGCTAAAATCTCAACCAACACACTATATCATGCAACCATCATCCGACGCAGAGAAAATCTGCATCCTCGCGCTTATGCGCACGCCCGGAATCGGTGCCGTGACGATCCGCCAACTCATCAGCTATTGCGGAAGCGCCTCGCAAGTATTCCAGGCCGATTACAAAAAGCTCATCAAGATTCCTGGGATCGGCGACAAGATTGTGAAAGCGGTTTTGGCGAAAACTACATTGGAACTCGCTGAAAAAGAGCTTGCAGAATGCCGGAAAGCCGGGACGCAGCTACTTTTCTTTAATGATCCGGATTACCCGGCGCGCCTCCGGCCACTGTACGATGCACCCATTGCATTGTACGCCAAAGGGAACACCGACTTTAACTGGCCGCGTACGGTCGGGATCGTGGGTACGCGAAAAATCAGCGAGTACGGAAAGTCGGTAACGGAAAATATCATCCGCGATCTGGTGCCTTACCAGCCACTTGTGGTCAGCGGACTTGCGTATGGTGTGGATATCACTGCACACCGGCATTGTATCCGGAACAACCTTGCCACACTGGGCGTCATGGCAAGTGGCCTGGATGTGATCTATCCGGCGGTTCATCAGCGTACCGCCGCTGAAATGCAGGACAATGGTGGAATCGTTACCGAAAGCGCGTTAGGTACCAAGCCCGATTTTATGAGATTTCCGGCGCGGAACCGAATTATTGCGGGGCTCAGTGATGTTACTATTGTAGTCGAATCGGGACGGACCGGCGGCAGCCTGATCACCGTTGAATTTGCGCAGAATTACCATCGGGAGGTTTTTGCCGTGCCGGGTGCGATCAATGAGCCGCAATCGGAAGGCTGCAACTTTCTGATCCGTGACAACAAAGCCGGCATTTTTACGTCGGTATCCGATATGGCCGAAGCGCTGGGATGGGGGAAAGGGGTGCCGGAGGCCGCGCCGTCTCTTCAGGCCAACCAGCCTGCGCTAACATTCGAAGGTTTTACGCAGGATGAGGGGCAGGTACTTTCGTTATTAAAACAGCGGGGAGCAATGCAGATCGACGAACTGGCCTGGCAGTCGGGCATTCATCTGAACCGGCTGGCTGCGTTGTTACTGAACCTCGAATTCCAGGGGATGGTCCGGTCGATGCCGGGCAAGAAATATGGGTTGATTTAAATGCATGGATAAGAGTATCATTCAATTAATTAAGGAAGGGGAGGGGCTTGCGATCGAGTTCAAAAGGACGATAGACAGCCCATTTAAAATTGCCAAAACCATTGTATCCTTTGCTAATACCTCAGGAGGAAGCCTACTGATCGGTGTGGCCGACCATGGCGCTATTATGGGCGTGCAATCGGAGCTGAAAGAACTGCAAAAGCTGGAAAAGGCACTTGTGAAGCTGATAGAGCCGGAATTGGTGGTTCAGATCAAATCGGAGAACCTGGATGGCAAGAAGGTGTTACGGGTAACCGTCAGCGAAAGCGAAGACAAGCCGCACCACGCATTGAATGAGAAAGGCGAGCGCATTATTTATATCCGCGTCAAGGACAAAAGCATGCCCATTCCGAGGTTGCTGCTGTACAATGGGGCCGATAACGAAACGGAGAAGCTGCTGGCCACACGACATGTGAAAACCCTGATTACCTACCTCAAAGAAACTGATTCGGTTACGGCCAAAACTTTTTCCAAGATCATTAATATTTCTGAAAAAAGGGCTGAACGAATGTTGCAGGACCTGGCAGCGCGGCAGATTTTGCTTAAAATATCAAAAGGCAAACCTGAAAGTTTCAGCTTAAAATGGACGGAATAAAAAACAGCCGGCGCCCGGAGTTCCCGGGCGCCGGCCGCGCATAAAAGACTATCCGATCCTTAGTTGATACCAACCAGTTCCAGTTCAAAAATAAGGTCCTGACCAGCCAACGGGTGGTTAGCGTCCAGTACCACGTAAGTTTCAGTTACTTCTCTCACGACAACCGGGATCACCTGGCCGCCGTCCTGGTGCATGTTCAGGGTACCGCCGATTTCCAAAGGAATGTCGGCAGGGATTTGTGCGCGGTCGAATTGAATGATCATTTCTTCGTTCACCGGGCCATATGCTTCCGCGTTAGGGATGTTAATGGTCTTTTTATCGCCGATTTCCATGCCCGTCACGCCATCGTCAAATCCTTTGATAACTTGTCCGCTGCCCAGGGTGAAGCTCAAAGGCTCACGTCCCTCGGAGGAATCAAAAAGTTGTCCGTCCGGCAAGGTACCTTTGTAATGTACCTGCACTTTGTCACCAGCCTTTGCCTGATCCATGATGTTCTGTATTAATTGGTTTGAAAAAGCATTAGGGAATGTTTCCGTGAAGAAACTATCCCCTAATGCATGAAAAGTAAATTAGTATGCCCGGGCGAATACCACGCGTCCTTTCGACGGCTGTCCCGAGTAGATGCAAACGCCCTCTTCGGCCTCCTGGTTCAGAGGAATGCAGCGGATCGTTGCTTTGGTTTCTTCCTTGATCTTTTCTTCGGTCTCGGAAGTTCCGTCCCAATGCGCGAGGATAAACCCGCCCGTGGTGTCGAGAATGTTGTTGAATTCTTCGAAAGAATCCACTTTATGGGTATTCTCCTCACGGAAGGTCAGCGCCTTTGTATAGATGGATTGCTGAATGTCTTCCAGCAGGTTCTGGATGTAAGTTGCAATGCCTTCGACCGAGACCGTTTCCTTGGTTTTAGTATCGCGGCGCGCCACTTCCACCGTTCCGTTTTCCAGGTCGCGGCCACCCATGGCAAGTCTTACGGGAATACCTTTCAGTTCATATTCCGCAAATTTGAACCCTGGTTTGGCATTATCGCTGCTGTCGTATTTGACACTGATACCCAGTTTTTTAAGGTCTTTCGTGATTTCGCCTACTTTGTCGGAGATCTGCGCGAGTTGCTCTTCGTTGCGATAGATCGGAACGATCACAACCTGGATAGGAGCGAGTTTCGGAGGCAGTACCAAGCCGGCGTCGTCGGAATGCGCCATGATGAGCGCGCCCATCAGACGCGTACTCACGCCCCATGAGGTTCCCCAAACGTAGTCGAGCTTGCCTTCTTTGTCCTGGAACTTCACGTCGAATGCGGTCGCGAAGTTCTGGCCCAGGAAGTGGGAAGTGCCCGCCTGCAATGCCTTACCGTCCTGCATCATTGCTTCGATGCAGTAGGTGTCTTCGGCTCCGGCGAAGCGTTCGTTAGGCGTTTTAACACCTTTTACGACCGGTACGGCCATCCATTCTTCGGCGAACTGCGCGTAAATTTCCAGCATTTGCTTCGTTTCTGCGACTGCCTCCTGTGCGGTTGCGTGCGCGGTGTGGCCTTCCTGCCACAGAAATTCGGCCGTACGCAGGAACAGGCGCGTACGCATTTCCCAGCGCACCACATTGGCCCATTGGTTGATGAGCAACGGCAGGTCGCGGTACGACTGGATCCAGTTCTTATAGGTACTCCAGATCACCGTTTCTGAAGTCGGGCGTACGATCAGCTCTTCTTCCAGTTTCGCATCCGGGTCAACGATAACGCCTTTGCCGTTGGGGTCGTTTTTGAGGCGGTAATGCGTCACCACCGCGCACTCCTTGGCAAATCCTTCCACGTGTGAAGCCTCCTTGCTCAGGTACGATTTCGGGATGAAAAGCGGGAAATAGGCATTTGTATGGCCTGTTTCCTTGAACATGTCATCCAGCGCACGCTGCATTTTTTCCCAGATGGAGTACCCGTACGGCTTGATCACCATACAGCCTCGCACGGGCGAGTTTTCGGCCAGGTCGGCACGTTTCACTAATTCATTGTACCATTCGGAGTAGTTTTCACTTCGTGTTGGTAAGGCTTTACTCATTACTTTGTATTATTTTGGAAATGAAATGGAGTATTTCGTTAAACAGGGCCTGTTTTTCAAGGGAGTTGCAAAGATAGTTTTTTATGTTAACTTTGGAATTAATGTATAGTTATGGGCGTTTACTTCATAGTTGGAACGCATTTTTTAACTATATTAGCAACAAACTTTTAATCCTTAAAAGCCATGAGTATGTTCAATAAAGCAAAATATTTGTCTTTGCTGGTGCTGTTGGGAGCTTGGGGATGTACTTCAAATCAATATACATCACGATCGGGCGACGGATATGATGATCTCTACGGAGGAAGCTCCGGCGGAGGCCTCGCGCTAACCGACCGCGGTGGCGATCAGGAAGTCTCCCGCCTGGAAAATCCCGACTACGCTTATACCGGCAATAATTCCGAAAACGGAACCGCCGATTATTACGATGAAAACTACGTGTCGTCCAGAAGCGTTAAACGTAACGTATCGAACGACGTGGGTTACAATGCCGGCTTTGTCGACGGTTATAACCAAGCCAGCCTGAACAATCCTTATTACAGAGGTTTGGGCTCTTACTGGCCTGGAAGCTATTCAGGTTTGTCGCTTAACTTCGGATTTGGCAGCGGGTTCAGAATGCGCCCTTCCCTTGGATTCGGTTTCGGATCCATGATGGGTTATTCGCCATGGGGGTATTCTCCCTGGGGATACGGAAGCATGATGGGCTACGGCTATGATCCGTTCGGTTACAATTCCTGGGGATACAGCCCATGGGGTTACAACAGTTTCGGCTACGGAGGCTATTACGATGGCTTCTACGGTGGTTACGGATATTCGCCCTGGGCATACAGCCGTCCGGTTATCGTGATCAACAACCCTGAAAGAGGTATTTCAAGAACTTACGGACCACGTGTCGTAGATGCCAGCAGAAACCGCAGCAACGACCGTTACAATTCGAATTTTGTGAACTCTTCACGCTCGCGTTCGGAGACTTCCCCAAGAGGAAATCGTGACGGAAACCGCGTGATTTCAGGCGATACTTACTCTTCGCCAAGATCAACCCGGGGTGCGGGCCGTGGTAATGCAGTAGCTAACGGCGGCGGACGTACCAGCGGAGAGTCTTACGGCTCCCGTGGCGTAGTGGATGGTGGCAACACCTATTACTCACGTCCCCGTTCAGCCAATTCAAGCAATTATTCGTCTGAGAGCGGAAACACGAACGGAGCAAGCTATTATTCTTCGCCCCGTTCTTCGAGAAGTTCATCCTCTTACAGCGCGCCTTCGTATGAGGCGCCGTCGAGAAGCCAGTCGGATTACAGTACCCCTAGCAGAAGCTATTCAACTCCAAGAAGCGAATCTTACAGCGCGCCGACCCGTACTTACAGTCAGCCGTCGTATAGCGCTCCTTCGAGAAGTTACAGCGCACCATCCAGCGGTGGCGGAGGAGGCAGTTCAAGCCGTTCTTCAAGAGGTCCAAGATAATTTACGATTGTCCTGAAACAGAGATAGTCATGCCAAACCCTGCAAAATGTCATATTTTTGCAGGGTTTTCGTTTACATTGTATTGAAATAAGTATTAACTGCCATGTCGAAAACATACTCAGGAATTGCGCTCCTCGTTTCGCTGCTCTCCTCGTCAGCAGCATTTGCACAATACGCTACCGACGCACTTCGCTATTCAGAACTTAACCAGACAGGATCCGCGCGCTTTCAGGCGTTGGGCGGAAACCACGCAGCCATTGGCGGCGACGCCAGCTCGATTCACGGTAACCCGGCGGGACTGGGTTTCTACAACCGTTCGGAATTCACGTTCAGCCCGGCTGTGACCATTGCCGGAACGAAAACCAGCTACCTTGGAAATGATACCAAGGAAAGCAGTGGCCTGTTCAACATTCCGCAGGCTTCCGTCGTATTTGCCAGCCAACCCGGCTTCCAGCGGAAGTGGAAGCGGTCGGCATTCGGGGTGTCGTATTCCCGTCAGCAATCGTTTCACAACGGATATACCTACGGCGGGCGCAACAACAACAGCGCTTATCTCGATAATGTGTTGGAGAATGTAAACAATGCGAATCCCCGCTATACTATTGACGAGCTAAAAGACGGTCTCAACAGTGGCGCGGCAGGTGGCCCGATTGCTGCTTCATTGCCGGTAGCTTACTATCAGATGTACCTGATCAACCCCACAACTGCGGACGGACCTCCTTTCCGGGCGATCGATCAGAATAGCGTTGTGGATCAAACCGGAGACTTTACTTCGAAAGGTTCCACATCTCAATGGACATTGGCCTACGCCGGTAACCTGAATGATAAGTTCTATCTCGGTGCAAATATCGGGTTCAGCAGGATCAGGTACGAATATTCATCCCGGTTCAGCGATGATTATGTCGATAGTCCCGAGCTCACGTATATTGATCAGTTTGAAGACTTTACAGTCCGTGGCTCCGGCGTCAATCTTTCATTGGGAGCTATTTATAAGGTTAATTCAATGTTCCAGATCGGCGGAACACTCATCAGCCCGACCTGGACTGCTATTAAGGAGACATTTAGTCAAAGCGTAGCTGCCGGATATGTCGACGGAAAAGTGACAGGCCCGGATGGAAACCTGATCACGCCGCCTTATACTTCACTGGCCATTGCGCCTAATGATTTCGAGTATAGCCTGATCGGCCCGATGCGTGGAAATTTAGGGGCTACCGTATTTTTCCAGAATAAAGGATTTTTGACCGCCACAGTTGAATATGCGGGTTACAGCGGCATGCGGGTGAGAACCAGCTTCCTCGATGCGGAGGGCAACCGGAATTTTAAAGACAACAACAAAACGGAGATTACCGATACGTTCCGCAACACCGTCAATTTCAGGCTCGGCGGAGAGGTCAGGGCAAATATCTTCCGGGCAAGGATCGGCGGAGCCTACATTTCCGACCCCTACGCGACGCAGGACGACGGTATCGATCGGAGCAAGATTCTGGCCTCAGCCGGCGTGGGTGTGCGCAAGGATCGCTTCTTTGTAGATTTGACAGGAACCTTTACGACCTACAAATCTGCCTACACGCCTTATTACCTCAACAATCCCAAAAATTATTCATCGGTTGAAATCACAAATCGGCCGGTGAATGTGATGCTGACGGGTGGGGTGTTCTTCTGATATGCGTAAAAAGATTTATAAGCTAAAAACCTGCGACGAGCAGGTTTTAGCTTATAACAAGGGCGTAAGCACTTCCAGCAGATGACTGACGTCTATTTCGCCCTTTAATGTAAAATCAGCCTGCGAGTAGTAGGGCAGACGGTCGGTAATGCGGGCTTGCAGCGTATCGACAAGCGAGGTCGCACCGGACAGGATGGGGCGGTCGTCCTTCCCGTGGTTTTCAATCCTTCTTGCGAGATCCTGTGCGGGAACGTCCAGGAAGATACTGACGCCCATTTCCCTGATCACATTCATATTGTCGAAAAAGCAAGGCGTTCCGCCTCCGGAAGCGAGTACAATGCCCTTTTGGCTGGAAGTTTCTTTCAAAACCCTGCTTTCGACCTCCCGGAAATAGGGTTCTCCCCGTTGCGAGAAAATGGCGGAAATTTCCATTCCCTGATCTTTTTCAATGAGCTTGTCGAGGTCGACGAATTGATAGTTCAGCGCGCGGGCGAGCTTTTTGCCCAGGGTTGTTTTGCCGGATGACATCATACCGACGAGGATAATATTCTTCATGCAATTTTGGGGTCGGTCACATTATTTGACAAGTTCCACCACTTCTTCGGCGGTCGGCGTGTCGTTGTAATGCCATTTGCCTTTCACAATCCCGTCTTTCAGAAGCCACAAACCGGGGTTCGAACGGGAAATCGTTTTCAGAACCGTCGCATCTACATAATAATAGGGAGCGGTAAGCTGGTGTTCCGACAGGAAGTTTTCAATATCCGCACTGTTACCCGACGTGAGTATGACAGGCTCAACACCCTTGCCTTTGACCGCATTGATCAGCTTATTGATGTCCGGCAATGCCGCTGTGTTAATATCCGTCAGGCTTTTAATGATCAGGAAAAGCTTCGCGCCCTGAAATGTACCTTCCGTGAAGTCGCCGGCATCATTCCAGACCTTATAGTCGGTGATCTTGGGTTTCGCATCCTCATTCAGCACCACCATTTCTTTGAATTTGAGCGTCGTGTCGCTCGGATACTGTTCATATTCAAGGGTTTTGCCGTCTTTTTCAAAAATATACAAATACCTGAGCGGCTCCGAAGGTTTCATTTGTGCGGGGATGTTTGCGCCTACGCGGTAAGGCAGCAAATCCATAATGGGCAAATGCCTCAATGAATAAACCGCTACGCCGAGCGAAAATAGGGTCGAAATGACGACGATAATGCCGGTCGGGTAGGATTTGAATTTCTTTCGATAATATACGATCACCAAAATGAGGACCAGCAGAAATATATCCTTGCCAAACGAAGTCCAGGGTGTCAGCTTGATCGCCGCGCCGAAGCAGCCGCAGTCGGTAACCTTGTTGAAATAGGCCGAATAGAATGTCAGGAATGTAAAGAAAACGATAATCGCCAGCAGCAGCCAGGAGATGGTTTTTGGCTTGTAGGCAACGAGCAGCGCGATTCCCAACACAACCTCGGCAGTACAGAGGAAAACCGAGAAATACAGCGCCAGCGGCACGAGTGCCATGAAAAAATCATGCAATGCAGGAAGGTCGGTCGCAAAAACTTCGAAGTACTCTTCCAGCTTGTACTGCGTCCCGATCGGGTCGTTCAGCTTGATGATTCCGGAGAAGATGAACAGTAATCCGACTACAACTCGTGAGATCTGGGCAAAGATTTTCATTGCAAACAGGGATTGACGCGACGGTTTGGAGTGTCTTTATTAATTGGTCTGTAAGGCATTCGACTTGATCAGGCAGAATACCGAATAGTTGATAATATCCTGGTATCCGGCTTTTACACCCTCTGAAACGAGCGTAAGCCCTTGATTGTCTTCGATTTGTTTGATCCTTAGCAGTTTCATGAGAATGATGTCGGTCATGGAGCTCACACGCATGTCCCGCCACGCTTCACCATAGTCATGGTTTTTATTAAACAACAATTCCTTCACTTCGTTCACCTGTAAATTGTAAAGAATTGTTAATGCTGAATCGTCGATGGGCTGCTTAGCCTCCACCGCGTCGATCTGGATCAGCGCCATTACGCAATAATTAATGATGCCGATGAATTCGGAAGAGACATCCTCATTTACTTTTTGCACGCCCTTGTCCTGGATTGTTCGGATGCGCTGGGCCTTGATAAAAATCTGATCTGTGATGGAAGGGAGCCGCAGGATACGCCAGGATGTTCCGTAGTCCTTGTTTTTTTTTGTGAAAAGATCTTGGCAATACTGAATGATTTCCTGATATTCCGATTCTGTGGATTTCACTGTTTCAAATGAGTTAGAGACTTTCAGACGGTAGGAAGAGAATGCTTTGATATTCATTCCATTGCCTGTTTTTGAAAAGAATTTATGTTGCAAGTTAGTAAAAAAACGCTCAATATCCGGGGCACGCTGCTCGATCTGTCGACGCCCGTGGTGATGGGTATTCTTAATGTTACACCCGACTCGTTCTACTCCGGGAGCCGGGTCGCTTCTGCCGCCCAGATCGTCGAAAAGGCGGGACAAATGGTGTCGGAAGGCGCCGGTATGATCGATATCGGTGGGTATTCCACACGCCCGGGTGCCCGCGAGGTAAGCGCTGAGGAGGAGGGCGACCGCATCGAATCGGCCGTGGAGCCATTAGCTAAGTATTTTCCCGGGCTCATCCTTTCTGTTGATACCTTTCGGGCCGAAGTGGCAGAGCGGGGCATTTCCAAAGGTGCGCATATTATTAATGATGTAGCCGGCGGAACGCTCGACGATGCGATGTTCGAAACCGTTGCGCGCCTGCGTGTACCGTACATATTAATGCATATGCGCGGGACGCCACAAACGATGAACCAGCTGGCGGTCTATGAGCGCCTCGTGCCGGATATTCTGCGGGACTTGCGAGAAAAGGCTATGATCCTTCAAAGCAAGGGCGTGGCGGACCTGATCATCGATCCGGGTTTCGGTTTTGCCAAGACGATCGCGCAGAATTTTGAGCTGATGCGGGCGCTCGAACAGTTCAAATTGCTTGGTTATCCGTTGCTGGTGGGCATTTCCCGCAAGACGACGATTTATAAAACCCTGAACATTTCGCCCGAGGAAGCATTGAATGGGACAACGGTGCTCAATACACTTGCATTGGAGCGCGGGGCGTCGATCCTGCGCGTGCACGATGTGAAACCTGCCGTGGAAGCGGTAAAACTCTGGATGGCCGCGGGTAACTATCCAAATTAAATAGTAATTTAGTCGCTCTAAAATATCACCTTTCGTATGCGTGTGGGTTTTCTGAACATCAATTGGGCTGATATCCTGGATGTTTTTTTAGTGTCCATTCTTCTTTATCAGGTATATACCCTTGTTCGGGGAAGTATTGCAAGCAGGGTTTTTCTCGGGTATCTGTTCGTTTATGTCTTCTATCTGGTCGTCAAAGGGCTAGGGTTGGGGCTACTGACTGCCATTTTGCAATACTTTATGGGCGTTGGTGCCGTGGCATTGATCGTAATCTTTCAGCAGGAGATCCGCCGCTTTTTGCTCATTATCGGGAAATCAACGATTTATACCAATAATGGCCTGCTCAAAAAGATCATCGGTAATTCAATCCGTGATTTTAAGGTAAAAAACCTGAAAGAAGTGATCGATGCCAGCAAGACCATTGCGGCTAACTTCACGGGCGCGCTGATTGTGCTGAACAAACGGGATGACCTCGGGAAATATGTCGAAACGGGTGAAATGCTCGACGCGCGGGTTTCCAAGCCATTGCTTGTTTCGCTATTCAATCAGTACAGCGACCTGCACGATGGTGCGGTGATCATCGTCGACGGTGTGCTGAAAGCGGCCCGATGTGTTTTACCGGTTGCGGATGGCGTGGATGTGCCTTCCTCTCTTGGCTTTCGTCACCGTGCGGCAATGGGCATGAGCGAGGCTACCGATGCGATCGTGATTGTGATTTCGGAGCAGACGGGTAAGATTTCGCTCGCCGTGGAAGGAGAGTTGCACAGCAACATCCCTTACAACGAGCTCGAATCGCGGATTGAGGAGTATCTGGCTTCAGATGTTCAGCGTATTCCGAAGTATGCTGATTTTAGTTTAATATATTTTTAAAGGAAATTTGGCGTTTTGAGAATCAATTTCTATTTTTGCAGACCGAAATGAGAAATAGAAAAATATTCATTACCAATGGCAAATCATAAATCAGCTTTAAAAAGAATCCGCGCTAACGAGACAAAGCGTTTGCGTAATCGTTACCAGCACAAGACTACCCGTTCATACATCAAGAAATTGCGTGAAACGTCTGATAAGGCAGTAGCTGTTGAAGTTTACAAAACTGTATCTTCAATGTTGGATCGTTTGGCAAAGAAAAATATCATCCACAAGAAGAAAGCTTCTAATCAGAAGTCTAAATTGGCGAAATTCGTCAACGGACTTGCGGTTGCAGCATAATTTTTACTTCGTGTGACTCGAAACCCCGGCAAACGCTTGCCGGGGTTTTTCTTTTTATTGTATATTGCGGAATTAGAAAAGAACCTTGCACGGTATAAATGCCCCTGCAAGGTTCTTTTTGATGTAAGCTCAAATGTTAAACCACCTAAAACTTAAATTCTTTTCTATGAAAAAAGTTGCATTCTTTGCTGGTTTGGCTGCGTTGGGAAGCATCCCGGCGATAGCCCAATCACCCATCACCTTCAATGCCCGTGGTCTGGTTGTAGTGTCTGATGCCGATCTGTCGGCATCCGCATTGGTTGATGGAAAGCTTTTAAGAGACAACACATCAAAAGATCAGCTCACAACCATCAAATTCCCGGTGGAAAGGGGAAGTAAAGGACTCGGAACTGCCCTGGTATCCAATTCGGCGCTGGGATTTTCCAAAACGCTCGCCGTGTCGCCAACGGGAACACTGGCATTTGTACTCGAAAACCGGGTCAGACCGGAAGATGGGGTAGGGGAATATAAAGATCTTTCGAAAGAATTTCCGGCCGGGGAAAAGCTGTTTGTTGTCGACATCAGTAACCTGGCGGCACCGAAGGCTAAGTTTGGATTCCCGGTTGGTAAAAGACCTACGTCTATCGACGTTAATAAGAACGAACTTATTCTATCGACCAGCGATACCGGCAAAGAGCTGGTGTTCATCGAAGCTGGCCCCGACGGAAAGCCGGCACGTTTCCTGAACCTGCCTGCGGCATTGGATACCGCCAACCGCATTGTAGACATTTCGTGGCACCCGTCAGGTGATTTCATCGCATTCACGCTCGACAATTCCAATGAAGTAGGCTTGTACAAAGTCATCCGCGAGGCGGGAAAGCTGAAAAACGTAGAAATGGTAGGAAAGCCTGTGAAAGTGGGGATTGACCCTTCTTTCGGACGATTCACTGCCGATGGCAAGCATTACCTGGTGCTCGACGCGAAAGGCGCACAGGGCAAAGGTGCGGGAGAGGGAGAAGTTCTCGTCGTGGATTTCTCGATGGATGGTGCTGTTGAGCACAAAGTGGCCGGACAGGCACCGGTTGGCCTCAATACCGGTTCATTCGCATTAAGTCCGGACGGTACCTTGCTCGTGACGGCAAGCGCTGGTAAAAGCGGCTCGCCATGGGCGGAAGCAGGCGCAGGCACGGGCGCTTCACTCACATTGTATAAAGTTGCCGCGACCGGCGCATTGACCAAAGTAGCAGATTATCCTTTCGACGGCATTTATCCGCAAAGCGTGGCGTTCGATAAAGATGGCTCCAACCTGGCGGTTTCCGTGTTCGAATACCTCGAATATGGCAGCGGCAACGGGGGCGTCGAATTCTGGTCGGTTACCAAAGGAGATACGCCTGCATTGAAAAAGCAGGGCGCGAAAGTGAGCGTTGCCAAAGGCGCACACACGTTGCGCGTGATCCCCTGATCGGGGGAAATACCCGATTTTAACAGGCAGGCCGGTGGGAAACCGGCCTGTTTTGTTTGTATTTAGTTTCCCAAGGATGCTAAATCAGACCGATTTTTGTAATTTTGCGGTCTCATTCATAAATAATCAATTTTCAGATGATTACGGTTCAGAACGTATCGCTGCGATACGGTAAAAGGGTATTGTTCGACGAAGTAAATATAAAGTTTGTCCCTGGTAACTGCTACGGTGTAATTGGCGCTAACGGAGCCGGGAAATCAACATTTTTGAAAATTCTTTCAGGTGAAATCGAGCCGCAGACGGGTAATGTAAGCATGAACCCCGGCGAGCGGATGACGTTCCTGAAACAGGACCAGTTCGAGTTCGATGCCTATTCGGTAATGGATACGGTGATCCTTGGCCACGAACGCCTTTACAAAGTAATGAAGGAGCGCGAGGCTATTTACGAGAAAGAGGAATTCACCGATGCCGACGGCGAAAAAGCGGCCGAACTGGAAGCAGAATTTGCCGATCTGAATGGCTGGGATGCGGAAACGGAAGCGGCACAGCTCCTGAGCGGGCTGGGACTCGGCGAAGACCTGCACCACGCCCTGATGAGCGACCTCAATGCGAACGATAAAGTACGCGTACTCCTGGCGCAGGCGCTTTTCGGTAATCCCGACGTGCTGCTGCTCGATGAGCCTACCAACAACCTTGACGTTGAAACAGTACTATGGCTGGAAAACTTCCTGGCCGATTTCAAAAACACGGTGATCGTTGTATCCCACGACCGTCACTTCCTCGACGAAGTTTGTACGCACGTCGTGGATATCGATTTCAGCAAAGTTCAAATGTTCTCGGGTAACTATTCATTCTGGTACCAATCGAGCCAACTTGCATTGAAGCAACGTCAGGACGCTAATAAGAAGTCAGAAGACAAGCGGAAGGAATTGGAAGAATTTATACGCCGTTTTAGCGCGAATGCTTCCAAATCCAAACAGGCCACTTCGCGTGCCAAGCTTTTGGAAAAATTAACGGTGGATGATATAAAGCCATCGTCCCGCAAATATCCCTACATCGCCTTCAAATCGGAACGCGAGGTGGGTGACCAGCTTTTGCGTGTGGAAGGGTTGTCGAAGACAGCGGAAGACGGTACCAAGCTGTTTGAAAATGTAAACTTTACCATCAATAAAGGGGATAAAGTAGCATTTGTGAGTCGCAATGTGTTGGCCATCAGTTCTTTCTTTGATATTATCAGTGAAGTACAAAAAGCCGACAAAGGCGACTTTACCTGGGGTGTTACCATCACTAAATCTTACTTCCCGAAAGATCCGGGCCAGTTTTTTGATGTAGATCTTAACCTGGTCGACTGGCTTCGTCAGTATTCAGAAGAGAAGGACGAAAGTTTTATCCGCGGGTTCTTGGGCCGCATGCTTTTCTCGGGTGAAGAGTCTCTGAAAAAGGCGAAAGTGCTGTCGGGAGGTGAAAAAGTACGTTGTATGCTCTCACGTACGATGCTGTCGGGCGCGAATGCATTGGTACTCGATGATCCGACCAACCACCTTGACCTTGAATCGATCACGGCGTTGAACAACGGTCTGATCGATTTCACGGGCTGTCTGCTGTTCTATTCTCACGATCACCAGTTCGTAGAAACGGTTGCAAACCGCATCATCGAAATCGGGCCCAAAGGCGTTCTCGACAAGCTGATGACCTACGACGAGTTCCTGAGCGACGAAACGGTGAAACAGCAGCGTCAGAAGTTGTATTGATTTTTAAATAGAATAAAAAACGGCCCCGTTTCATTAGTGAGACGGGGCCGTTTTTGTTTATTGTTACTTTGGGTCTTAGTCGTAGCTCAAACCATACTGTTTCAGCACATCCTCCGGAACACCTTCCCACACATTCGGCGTGTTGCCTTTGTAGCCCAGGTCGGCGATACCGATTTTAGAAGTATAATAACCCGACGCAGTCAGATTTCGCATAAAGTTGAAGAATGCAACGCCTTGGCTGTGAATAGGTTTTGCTTTTTCCGGGTAGGCAATATCGTCCACGATCTGAATTTGCTGTGCTTTGGTTGCCAGTGTAAAACCTTTGCCGAATCGGTTGAGCGATTCTCTTTCGAGCCACCTCAAACCTCCGCGCAACGGCGTCTGGTGCTGAGGCATATCCTTCGAAATGAAGTCGATAAATTCAACCACGCCTGCTTGTGAAGCACTTCCCGATTTGTCGTCGGCCGGGATGATGATGTCTACCAAAACCTTGATAGTAGCCAGTTCAGCAACAGTCAGGAATTTCTCCTTGGCGATTTTTGCGTCGCGGATTGCTTCCTCTTTGGTCCGTCCACCCGGAATTTTGAGCGGGGTTTCCGGCGGGGTTTGCATTTCGAGGTCCCGCTGCTCGGCAAGGGCCACCTGAGGGCTCAATGCCACCATCCCCAGGGAGCTCAGTGTCAATGACTTTAATGAATCTCTGCGTTTCATATGCTTATGATTTGAACAGGGTTCAAATGTTAGATATTTTTCTGTTTTACCTGATTGATGATGTATTCCGATGCACGCATCGAAAGCGCGAGGATAGTCCAGGTTGGGTTTTTGTCGGCCTGTGACACGAACGAACCACCGTCTACCACAAACACGTTCTTGGCATCGTGTGCCTGCGAGAATTTGTTCAATGCAGAGGTTTTCGGATCGTCGCCCATCCGCACCGTTCCTACTTCATGGATGATACGTCCAGGCGCTGCCAGGCCGTAATTCGTGTCGGCGCCAGGCTTGGTGCCATTTGGAACGCCCCCCAATGCATGGATCATTTCTTCAAAGGTATCGTGCATGTGCTTCGCCTGTTTGATTTCATAATCAGACCATTTGTAATGGAAGCGCAGCACCGGGATACCGAATTTGTCCACGACATTCGGATCGATTTCGCAATAGTTATTGAAGTCAGGCACCGCCTCACCGCGACCGGCCATTCCGATGTTGGCACCATAGAAACGACGGTAATCTTCTTTCAGTGAAGAACCGTAGCCGCCTGCCGCCTTCGTTACACCTTCTTTAGTAGGATATTTACCATTCAGGTTTTCAATGCCCGACCCGAAACCATAAGCCGGCATACCCATGCCACCGCCGTATTCGATGTGGTAACCGCGCGGGAAATCGAGTTTTTTGTTGTCGAGCCACCACGGAGTGTACACGTGCATACCCCCTACACCGTCCTCATTGTAACGCTTGCGGTCCATCAAATGCGGCATGAATGCACCCCGGGAAGCACCGGTTGAGTCGTGGAGGTAACGGCCTACCACACCGCTGGAATTCGCCAGTCCGTTAGGGTGGCGGGCTGATTTGGAGTTCAGGAGCAGACGCGAAGATTCGGCCGCGCTGGCTGCCAGAACGACTACTTTCGCTTTGACCGTATGTTCCGTCAGTTTTTCACGATCGATGTAGGAAACACCTGTCGCCAAACCGGTTGAAGGATCGGTCAGTACCTCGCGGCACATCGCATTGTTGATCAGGGTTACGTTACCGGTTTTGATCGCAGGGATACATAGTACCGACGATGACGAGAAATCCGCATATGCCTGGCATGCGCGCGAGCACTGGCTGCAATAGAAACAAACCCCGCGCTGGTCGTTGATAGGCTTGGTAAGGATCGACAGACGCGACGGGATCACGGGGATATTCGCTTTTTTACCCGCCTGTTTCAGGAAAAGCTCGTGTAGACGTGGCTTTGGCGGAGGCAGGAAAATGCCGTCTGGTTCGTTATCAAGGCCTTCTACGGTCCCGAAAACGCCGATCAGCTTATCGACCTGGTCATAATAAGGTTTTACATCATCATAGCTGATCGGCCAGTCGTCGCCGAGGCCGTCAATGCTTTTTCTTTTAAAATCTTTGGGTCCGAAACGCAGCGAAATCCGTCCCCAGTGGTTGGTACGGCCACCGAGCATACGGGACCTGAACCAGTCGAATTGCGTTCCGTTCTTGTGTGTATAGGGCTCTCCCTCGATTTCCCATCCACCCCATGCCGCATCGAAATCACCGAAAGGGCGGTGGTTACCGGCACCACGGCGGGGCGATTCGTACGGCCATTTCAGCTGGGTGATGTATTTCGGATCGGCAGGGTCGAAGTATCCACCTGCTTCCAAAAGAGCCACCTTGGCACCCGCTTTGGCAAGTTGATAAGCTGCCATTCCACCTCCCGCGCCCGAGCCGATAATGGCGACGTCGAAAACAGCAGGCTGTTCTTTGATTTGAAACATAGTAAAGGGTTGTTTAGATAGTACTATTTAACCAATAAATATAAACACGTATCAGGTAACGCAGTGCCAACTTTTACACAATCCGGGTTATTTAAAAACAATCTAAATGCGAATACTCGGATTTCTTCCGCGGCGCCGTATTTTTGTATTTTTAAACAGAATTATATTTTGGCAGTTACCGGCAGCGACCTTCATGTCGCAAAAGAATTTCTGATAAAAGGCGAATTAGTGGCCATTCCTACCGAAACCGTTTACGGGCTCGCGGGCAATGCATTGAACGAAAAAGCGGTGCTTTCTATTTTCGAAACCAAGAACAGGCCCGCGTTCGATCCGCTCATTATCCACACGGATTCCATTGAAAAAGTGGCTATTTACGTCTCCGATATTCCTGAAAAGGCGAGGGCGCTGGCCGACCGTTTCTGGCCGGGACCACTCACGTTGCTGCTGCCCAAAAAAGACATTGTGCCGGATCTGGTTACCTCCGGGCTTGACACAGTTGCCGTGCGGATTCCGAACCACCCGCTGACACTCGAGTTGCTGGGCCAGTTGAGCTTTCCCCTTGCAGCGCCGAGCGCTAACCCGTTCGGGTACATTAGCCCTACCAAGCCGGAACATGTCGATCAGCAACTCGGCGGCCGCATTCCTTATATTCTGGATGGCGGTGAATGTGAAGTGGGGATCGAATCGACGATACTGGGTTTTGAGAATGATGAAACGATCGTGTACCGGCTGGGCGGACTCGATATTAACGAGATCGAATCGCTGATCGGGCCGGTGGTGCTCATGCCGCATTCCACATCCGACCCCAAGGCGCCGGGAATGCTCAAAAGCCATTATGCCCCGCGAAAACCATTGCATTTATATAGAAAAGATGCATTGACGCCCGGGGGACCCGATACCGCTTACCTCATGTTCGACCGCTACCTGGAAGGCGCCGACCGGCAATATCAGCGCCTGCTCAGCCCCAATCACGATCTGAAAGAGGCCGCGCATAACCTTTTCGCCTACCTGCGGGAGCTGGATACGCTGCCTGTTTCCGAAATCAAAGCGGAACTCGTGCCGTCCAGCGGTTTGGGCCTGGCCATTAACGACCGCCTGCAACGGGCTTCCGTACCGGCCTGACAGCGATTATTTGAAAAATTGCTGGTGAAAATTCATGAGGAAAACTTCATCGGTAGCACGCGTAATGGCCGTGTAAAGCCACCGGAGGAATTCTGTGTTGATCTGCTCTTCCGGTAAATATCCCTGGTCGATAAATACTGCGCTCCACTGGCCCCCCTGCGCCTTGTGACAGGTGAGCGCATACGCGAATTTGACCTGCAATGCATTCAGATAGGGATCTTTCCGTAATGCTTCCACGCGGTCTTTTTTGGATTTGATGTAAAAATAATCCTGCTGGACGCTCTCATACAACTTCTTATTGTCTTCCGCTGACATCGACGCCGAAGGTGAATGCAGCGTGTCGAGGAAAATCTTCGCATCGAATTCAGGCTGCTTTTCGTAATCTGTCAACCGTAATGTGACGTCCGCGAAGCGGAAACCGTGCATTTCCTGGGTTTTACGGATCTTCAAAAGCTCCACAAAATCGCCGTTCGCGATGAAACCCGCCGGGGAATCTTCGTCGAGAATATTATAGTTGTTCCGCACGACCATCAGCCGGTCGCCGGCGTCCAGCTCGTCTTCCGAGAAATTGATGACGCGCCGGATGTATTCATTATACTGAACAGCCGATTTGTTGGAGCGCGTCAGGATAATGGAGTTTTCAAGGCCGTATTTATCATAAGCATACCGAAGCCCTTCTTCCAGTTTTTCGCCGGTCATCCTGAAAACGTCGCGGTAGGAGCGGGTGGTAATGTGGATTTGCGCAGCTTCGGTGCCCAATTGATTGCGGAGCTGGGTCGCGTTGAACAGAATGCCGGATAGCTCGTCCTGGCGCATTACTTCCTTTAATTCCTCCTGAAAAACAGACATATAGAACGTCCTTTCCAGATACTCGCCGTCCAAAGCCGGGCTCAGTTCTTTACCGACCGGCGGGAGCTGGGCGGTGTCCCCTACGAGCATCAGCTTGTTGCCCGGGTTTTCAAATACAAATTCCACCAGGTCTGCAAGCAGGCTGCGGCTTCCGAAATCGGCCTCGTCGGTAATCATGGACGCTTCATCGACGATGAAGAGCGTATTGTCGTGGTAGTTTTTCTGCCGTTGGAAAGACAATGTACCCGAAAATGCGTCGGCGGTTTGTTTGTAAATCTTCTTGTGAATGGTCAGCGCGATCTTTTCAGAATAGCCTGACATGACCTTTGCGGCCCGGCCGGTAGGGGCCAGCAATACCGATTTATACCCAAAGTTTTTAAGGACCTTAATGAGTGTGCTAATGATCGTCGTCTTGCCCGTTCCAGCGTAGCCTTTGAGCAAAAAACAGTCCCGGTAGCGTTCCAGGCCTTTTTCTTCAATCAGAAAATCATTGGTCTTTTCGAAGAAGCGAAGCTGTCCGTCGGTGGGTTTGAAAGGGAATTTTCTGCGCAGTAACTGGGAAGGCAAAAGTTTGTCGGTGTCCATGGAACGAATCTAACGCAAGGATTTTGAATATCAAAAACCGGATCTTTTTACAAAATAATACTCAGAATATATTGGATTTTAATAGGCCAAATCCATATATTAGAATCCCTTTATCTCAAAATCCCCAAACCTAAACATCTATGCTGGTACAACATGTAATGGGCAACAAGCCTGTCAATGCGATTTGGTCGGTTACGCAGGACAACACAGTGTTTGAGGCTCTGGAACTCATGGCCGAGAAGAACATTGGGGCAGTTTTGGTACTTGAAGATAATGAATTGATCGGTATCTTTTCCGAACGCGACTATGCGCGGAAGGTGATATTGCAGGGACGTGCTTCGAAAGATACGCTGATCCGCGACGTAATGACCGCCAAGGTGATTACCGTGGAGACGGACGAGAAGATCGAGGCGTGTATGCAGATCATGTCGGACAAGCATATCCGCCACCTACCCGTGAACCATGACGGCCAGCTGGTTGGTATCATTTCAATCAACGACATCGTTTCCGCGATCATTCATGAGCAGAAAGAGCATATCAATACGCTCGAAAGCTATATTTCCGGAAGCCCTTACTCCTGAGCGCCGCCTCTTTTCCCGGAACACCACCCTTACCACCCGTAACTGCCTTGCCGGAATCGGGGCGGGAGAATTATGTCTTGCCTATTCTGGACGGATGGTTATCTTTGCCCGTTCAAAAAACAGGTTTTGCAGACGTTAAACGCGGACATAGGAAATTTGTATGGCGGTTCCGTGCGGGTACGCGTATGCGGCATATGTATGCACGACGACCGGATCCTGCTGGTCAATCACGCGCTTTACGGACCTGACGGTACATTCTGGTCGCCACCGGGCGGCGGTGTGCAGTTCGGCGAATCTGCGGAACAGGCGTTGACACGCGAGTTCAGGGAAGAAGCCGGGCTGGAAGTGGAAGTAGGAGAGCTGCTTTTTGTACATGAACATATTGCTCCGCCGCTGCATGCCGTGGAACTGTTTTTCAGGATCAAATCCTTTGCGGGAAATTTGGTACCGGGCCATGATCCCGAATTGTCGGCCGATGGCCAGATTATCAGGGACGTCCGTTTTCTGCAATGGGAGGAAATACAGCGGTACCGGCCCGGCCAGCGCCACCGGATCCTGAATATGGTTGCTTCCCTGGCAGGGATTTTTGAACTGAACAAGTATATTTCCGGAAGCGAATCCCGGTGAAACATTAAACAATACCACCCCGACAACGTGGCAAATTCTGAAAACCAGTTAATTGAAGTTATCCCGACGCTGTTGGTAGGAGACAATTCCTTCGATGCGGCCAGTATCCCGCTTTGTACGCTTTGCGTGGAGCTGGACGAGCGGCGTATCCGCTTTTGCATTGTGAGGGATGAAAATATGGAATGCATCTGGCTGGAAGACTATTTCTTCGAGAATGCGCTTACACCTGCCGAAATTTTCGAGCGGCTGAAACGGATTTTCAGCGGACACTTGTCATGGTCGTCCAACAATTGGAGAAACGTGCGCGTAACGGTAAAATAACATGCATTCACCCTGGTGCCCAACGTACTTTTCAAGCCGGAATCGGCCTATGAATACCTTTCGTTCGCGTTAGGTAACCCGGTGTCGAAGCATGAGAAAGTGCTCTGGCACGACCTGCCGCTGGTACATGCGCAGAATGTGTTCAGTATCCAGGAACTCTGGTACGACTGGGTCGTGAACCATTTCAGCTCTTCGACGGTGACATTCTACCATCTCACGAGCGCGCTTGCGATCGGTTCGCTGGTAAACCATGTGGAGCACCAGGAGATTCGGATGATGTCGTTGTATTTTGAAAAAGACCATTTTACACTGGTAGTGAGCGAGAGCCAGCAGCTGATGCTTTGCAACCGGTTCAAATATGCACAGACGCAGGAGCTTGCTTATATCATCCTGTTCACGTTGAGCCAGTTGAATATCCTGCCTGAGGAAATCAAAGTCCTTTGCTATGGCGAAATCGCGCCGACGTCGGATTCCTACCATGAGCTTTCGCGGTTTTTCCCGAACTTGCACATGGGTAACCGGCCGACGACGCTGAAATACAGCCCGCAATGCGCGGAAGTACCGGGCCACCGCTACTTCGGTTTGTTCAATACATATCTTATATCTTCCTAAAATAGCCTCCTATGACGCGCGTTGCATTATTTCCGGGATCATTCGATCCTTTCACAAGAGGTCATGAAGATATCGTCCTGAGGGGGCTGAGGCTGTTCGACCAGGTGGTGATCGGGATCGGTAACAACGCGACCAAGAAGCGTTATTTTCCGCTGGAAGTGATGAAGGAGATGATCGAAAGAACGTTCTCGTCAGAACCGAATGTGAAAGTGATTACCTACGACGATCTGACGGCGCATACTGCCCGCGAGCTGGGCGCAAGGTTTCTTTTGAGAGGACTACGAAATACGACCGACTTCGAATATGAGAACGGTATCTCGCAGGTTAACAGGTATTTGTATGAAGAGATCGAAACGGTTTTCCTGATCACCTCACCAAGCCTGGCGCCGATCAGTTCGAGCATTATCCGCGACCTGCACCGGTATGGACAGGCCGTGGACAATTTTCTTCCCTATTCATTATCAGAACTGAAAAAGGCCGAAGAGAACATTTAATGAGCTGTTCCCGCCGCCGTTTTTCATGATTCTTTCATGTTGTGTATCTTGTTGAGGCTGTCGATCACGTAACGGATTGAGCTGTACGATTTTATAAGCAGCGGTTTCACGTCCGACGGATCATACCAGTCCAGTTTTTCGATCTGCTCCTCGGCTTGCGGGCTCATTTTGGAATCGTCGAGACAGTCGAAAAGGTACCATTTCGTGCGTTTCAGAATGCGGCTGTTGTTCAGCGTGTAAGTATGCCAGGTGGTGCAGATCTTGTCGCGGATCAGGGCTTTTACACCCGTTTCTTCTTCAATTTCGCGGGTAGCAGCCACTTTGGAGTTTTCCCCTTTGTCGAGTTTCCCTTTTGGCAGGTCCCACATTTTGCGGCGGTACATGAAGAGCCATTTGCCGTCCTTCACTACGACGCCGCCTGCGGCCTTGATTACCTTGTACTGCGCCTTGATCTTGTCTTCTACCTCCGATTTCTCGCGTGTAGCCATTGTGACCGAGAGCATTTCCTTCGGAAATTCCTTTTCGAGCATCTGGATTACCTGAATCGCACTCGTAGTCGTGGAATTCAGGAACAGGACGTGACCTGTCAGCATGGTTCTCTGCAACTTTTCGAGCCTCAGATCGACAATGTGTTCGAAGCGCGATGTTTCGGCGGCAGACAACTGATTGGTCCTTACAATTCTGACTGGACGGTCGTCGAAAAAAATGGTCATTTTGGAATGGGTACGTGAATGGATCGCAAAATTAAGTAAAGAGTTTAGTTTAGGCAGACATTATTATTGATAAATTTGTATTTATAACAACTAAACAGTTCTTGGAACTTCTTATAATTCTACTTCTGGTGTTGCTCAATGGTCTTTTTTCCATGTCTGAGATAGCACTGGTTTCCTCCCGAAAATCGCGTCTGGAAGCAGCAGCCAAAAATGGTGATTCGAGCGCGAAAGCAGCATTAAACCTCGCGAATTCACCTACAAAATTCCTTTCCACCGTTCAGATAGGCATTACGCTCATCGGTTTGCTTACCGGTATGTACAGTGGTGACAATATCACCACCGATTTCGAGCACTTCATTGCCACCGTCCCGACCCTTGCACCGTATAGCCATTCGCTGGCAGTTGGTTCGGTGCTTGTTTTGATAACCTATTTGTCGCTAGTGCTCGGCGAACTCGTTCCGAAACGGATCGGGATGTCCAATCCGGAAGCCATTTCGAAAGTAATGGCGACGCCTATGAACCTGCTTTCGAAGGCTACTGCACCCTTTATTGCGTTGCTAGGGTATTCAAGTGACCTCATTATCAGGATTTTAAATATAAAGCAAAGTGAGAATGCAGTCACTGAAGAGGAAATCAAAAGCCTGATCCAGGAAGGTACTTCCGGAGGCGTTTTCGAGGAAATCGAGCAGGAGATCGTACATAATGTGTTCCAGCTCGGCGACCGCAAGGTAACCTCGCTGATGACCAACCGGCAGGAAATCGTGTGGCTCGACCTGGAAGATACCGTCGAAGAAAACAAGGCCAAGATCCTCGATGCAAGGCATTCTATTTACCCGGTTTGCAGGGGTAATGTCGACGACGTGGTAGGGCTGGTGTATGTAAAAGACCTGATCGCGACCGACCTGGAAGTGCAAATGGCGCACCTGAATTCGATCATGCGCGACCCGGTTTACCTTCCTGAGAGCAACCGGGCTTACCAGGCGCTCGAAAAGTTCAAGGAGCAGCGCGTGTACTACGGCATTATCGTCGACGAATACGGCGGTACATTAGGCGTAGTAACCATGCACGACATTATGGACGCATTGGTAGGGGATATTTCCGAGGACATTGAAGAGGCGTCGGAGATCGTGAGACGTGAGGACGGCAGTTACCTGGTCGACGCACAGTTGCCGTTCGACGATTTTATTCAGTATTTCAATATCAATATTCAGGAAAGTGAGCGTAGGGAACTGGTAGGCTTTAACACCCTCGGCGGCTTTGTTTTACATATTCTTGAAAATATTCCCCAGACCGGCGAGAAGTTCATTTGGAGACAGTTTGAATTTGAGGTCATCGATATGGACCGGAGCCGAATAGACAAGCTTTTAGTAATAAACCATAATAAACAGCAAGAATCCGAAGATTAATAATGTCGAACGATCAGGATATTACCAAACGAATCGCCGAGCTGCTACTCGAAGCGCAGGCCATCAAGCTTAGTCCCGAAAAGCCTTTCCAATGGAGCTCAGGCTGGTTTTCGCCCATTTATTGCGACAACCGCGTGGCATTGTCGTACCCCGATACCCGCACTTTCATCAAAAAGGCACTGGCCGAGCTGATCCGCGCTAAATATCCTGATGCACACGCAATTGTAGGCGTTGCCACCGGCGGCATCGCACAAGGCGCATTGGTTGCCGACCTGCTTGAATTGCCATTCGCATACGTACGCCCCGAGCCGAAGAAGCATGGTATGGGCAATCAGATCGAAGGCAGACTGGAAAAAGGGCAATCGGTAGTGATCGTTGAAGACCTGATTTCGACCGGTGGAAGCTCGCTGAAAGTGGTGGACGCCCTTCGCGAAGCAGGTATCGAAGTAGCGGGAATGGTGGCGATATTCACCTATGGATTTGAACTGGCCGCCAACAATTTCGCCGCGAAAAATGTCCAGCTCGACACGATCAGCAACTATAATGCACTGATTGAAGTAGCATTGGAACACAATTACATTAACAGCGGCCAGCAAGAAAGCCTGGCAGCCTGGCGCCTGGCGCCCGAGCAGTGGGGCAAATAGATATTCTATGGTCTATGGTCTGATTTCGACCATAGACCACAGACTTAGACCATGAGTTTTTAAAATTCCCCCCTATGATTATCGAGGCTTTCGTAGAGTCCTCCAAATGCCTCTTCCTTCACTCCGTCGGATTTCAGGAATTCGTGGGGGAAGCCTAGTTCTATTTTACTTACCTCATCCAGTTTTTTCAGGGCTTCTTCCGGGAGGCGGAAATCCAGGCAACCCAGCGAGTCCATCAGTTGGCTTTCTTTCGATGCGCCGATGATCGGGATCATTACCTGGTCGCGATGGCGTGTCCAGTTGATCGCCACCTGCGCCGGCGTTACGCCTAGTTCTGCGGCTACATCCACGACAGTTTGCGCAATGATGCTGCTATGCTCGCTTCTGCGGGTGCTATGGTCGGGCACGCGGCCGGATTCGCCGCGGAGGTATTTGCCCGTCAATGCGCCACCGCCGATCGCGCCCCAGGGCGTTACGGCAAGGTCGAGCGCTTTGGCCATGGGGAGCAGGTCACGCTCGGGTGTGCGTTGCAGGAGCGAGTATTCAAACTGAATGGCGGCAAATGCATTCCAGCCGCGGAAATCGGCGATGGTGTTGGCTTGTGACACGATCCAGGCAGGCGTATCGGAAATGCCGATATAATGCACCAGTCCGCGGGAAACAAGGTCGTCGAGGCCGCGCATTACTTCTTCCGCCGGCGTCGTGTTGTCCCACATATGCACCCAAAGGAGGTCGATGTACTCGGTATTGAGGCGTTTGAGGGACGATGTTACCGAGCGCATCATGTTTTTGCGGTGGTTACCGGCAAAGTTCAGGTCGTCGTTACGATCTTTCAATGTGAACTTGGTCGCCACTACCCAGTGATCGCGGTCGCTTTCGACGAATTCGCCCACATATTTTTCCGACGTGCCCTCGGTATACCGGTTCGCAGTGTCGATGAAATTGCCGCCTGCGTTGGCGAAGGCTTCGAAAATTTTGAAGCTCTCATGCTTATCCGCTCCCCAGCCCCATTCTTTTCCGAACGTCATGGCTCCCAGGCAAACTTCTGATACCCGTAAGCCCGAGCGGCCTAATAATTGATAACGCATAGTAATTTACTTATAATTTGAATGAAGATATAGCTTCGGAAACTTAACGCACAACGTTGTTTTTTGTACCGCAAAGTTATATCCTTACCCGCCAAATGTATTTATATTGTAGCAAATTTTGGATCTTTTACACCACACTCAATGATCGACGTTGCCTATCCCTACTTTGATACCAATCTCAGCTGGCTTTCGAACAATTACAGGTTGCTGCTGGAAGCGAACGATGAAACGGTACCGGTAAGGGAGCGGTTGCGATTTTTGGGCATCTACGCCTACCAGACCAAGGAGTTCTACCGGGTACGCATTCCGAACCTGCTGGCGATGGGGGAGGTCAGCAACGACATCCGTTCCAAACTGAATATTTTTCCGGAGTCGCTGCTCGAACACGTGTACGAAACGGTTGAAAATCAGCTCCGCGAGTTCAACAGTATTCTCACTTCGGGGATCCTGCCGGCCTTGCTCGAACAGGGCGTGCATTTGTATTACCGCGAAGCCTTATTGCCCGAGCATGCTGCGTTCGCGAGGCGTTTTTTTCTGGACAAGCTGTTCCGATATCTGCAGCCGGTATTTCTGGATAGCCGCCGCACGCTCAAAACGCCGGCATTCGAATCCAAGCAACTCTATCTGATCGTGCGGATGCAGCACAGGCAAGATACCGAGGAGGATTGGTACGCGTCCGTCAATGTGCCCACCGAGCCCTATGGCCGGTTTCTGGAACTACCCGAATGGGAGGGCAGGCGCCATGTCACTTTTTTGGAGGATGTGATCCGCGAAAACCTTCCGGTGCTTTTCCCGGGCTACAATATCCTGGAAAGCTACGCATTGCGGGTAGAAAGGGAAACCGAACTGTCGATCGAGGACGAATACCCGATGCAGGTTGCCCAACGCATTTTAAAGCAGCTCGAAAAACGGAATTTCGTGCAGCCTTCCCAGTATTTTTATGAATCGGGTATGCCGCTCTATGTGCGGGAATACCTGGTAGGAAAGGTGTCGATACCGATGAACGACTTTCACGAACGGGGCGATTACCTGTTTATGCAGGACCTGGCCAAATTTCCCGTCGTATCGCGCCGGCTCGACTATCCTTACCAGCGTCCCGTCCAGAATCCTGAATTCGAGGAAACGAAATCGATCTTCGAGTCGATCCAGCAGGCCGACCAGATGCTGCATTTGCCGTATCAGTCCTTCGAGCCGATCGTCAGGTTTTTCAATGAAGCGGCTGTGGATCCCCATGTGCGGGAGATACATGTTTCTTTGTATAAAATTAGTCCCAATTCATTTATACTAAATTCATTGATAAGTGCTTCCAAAAACGGGAAGCGCGTGACGACCTACGTGGAGCTGAACACCAAGCTTGAAATTCAGGAAAATCTCCAATGGTCGAAAAAGATGCGGGATGCGGGGGTGAAGATCCTGCTGAGCGTGCCCGGGCTGAAAGTCCACGCGAAGATGGCGCTCGTGAAACGAAAGGTGCAAAAAGGGTGGGAACGTTATGCATTCCTGGGCACTGGCGGTTTTTACCGGCTCACCAGCCGTGAGATCGTCGACCACGCGCTGCTGACCTCGCACCGGGAGTTGACCAATGAGCTGGAATTGCTTTTTGGCTACCTGTCCACGCAGGACGAACCGAAAAAATACAAATACCTGCCATTCAATAGTTTATATGTAACCCAATTCAATCTCCAAAAGCGGCTGCTCGACCTGATCGACCGGGAGATTGCGAATTGTAATGCAGGGCTTAAATCCTTTATTACCATTAAAATAAATCAGTTACAGGACCATATCCTGATCGACAAGCTCTATCAGGCCGGTCAGGCGGGCGTACCCGTGCATGTGATCGTGAGCGAAAGCTGCGGGCTGATCTCCGGCTTGCCGTCGATCAGCGATAATGTGGTGGTGAGCAGGCACGTCGACCGGTACATTGAGAACACGCGGATATTCCATTTCGGCAATCGGGGGAACGACGAGATATACCTCACTTCCTGCGACTGGACGCACCGGAACCTGCACCGGCGGATCGATATTTGTTTCCCGGTACTGGACGAAATTTTGAAAAGCCAGATGCGGACCGTGCTTCGGAACTACGTGAATGATAACCAGAAATCGGTGCGGCTGGACCTGTATCAGAACAACTTGCGGATCACCGACGACTCGCGGGGGAAGGTACGTGCGCAGGAGGCGAACTACCGGCTGGTGGAAAAAATCGAGCGGAACGGGCTATCCCGGCGTTCAGAAATATAAGCTTTCTGATGGCTTAAAAAAATTTTAGCAGCATTAAATTTCTGAATCGCCTGTCAGATTTAATGGACGGCATTTGTAGAAAACATAAAGAAATGGCAACAGACTTTTTTCGCTGTCATCGCTTGACTGGTCTTGAAGCGTAAGGGGTATATCATTATATTTGAAAACATATCATTCTGAATCAATCCTAAAAGACACTTTTAAGCATGGGAATAGTAGAGCGAAGAGAGCGGCTT
>CBIHPQ010000014.1:0-30132 GCA_966211825.1 uncultured Dyadobacter sp.
GAAATGCATTCAGATATAAATGATAGAAAACTTTTTGAAGTGTATCGGGGGAATTATTGGTGTAGACAAGTTTCTGGGTGCCTTTGTACTGGTGTTTGACGGCGTCAAAATCGATCTCCATCTGGTACTTTGCACGCTGCTGCCAACGGTCACTTTGTGCTGAAACACGAAAAGCAAGCGCTACCAGCAATAGCACAGGTAATTTAAACTTCATTGGTAATCAGGTAATTTGATCGGTTGAATTATTTGATATAAGGGTACAAAATAACAAAAATGTCCGGCTCGCAGGCTAAGAAATCTTGATGCATTTGTCAGAGCACACCCATTCAATGTCGCCAGTAAGGTCTAAAACTGGGCATCATTCTCCACAAAAAACCTCATTTATAAGCTTAAAAAGCGGTTCGGGGCGTTTTGGACGCATCCAAGCTTCTGGCACATATTTGGTATTTATCAAATCAGAAATCAATAATCAAAAACCTAAATACTTGTCAATCATGCTTAGATGGACCGTAATATTTCTGATCATCGCTATCGTGGCCGGGATCCTCGGATTCGGTGGTATAGCAGCAGGCGCAGCCGGAATCGCTAAAATTCTTTTCTTCGTATTCCTCGTCCTTTTTGTGTTGAGCTTATTAAGCCGCGGCGTCGGGCGATCCTGACGACCTTCGGAGATACATCAAATAAAAAAAGCGGACGTAATGTCCGCTTTTTTCGTATTGCTATTCCCATTCGATGGTAGCAGGCGGTTTGGAAGAGATGTCGTAAACGACCCTGTTCACCCCTTTTACCCTGTTAATAATGTCATTCGAAACTTCGGCGAGGAAGTCGTAAGGCAAATGCGCCCAGTCGGCAGTCATACCGTCGACCGAAGTTACCGCGCGCAGCGCGACTACGCGCTCGTACGTACGCTCGTCGCCCATTACACCAACGCTCTGCACGGGCAGGAGCATCGCGCCTGCTTGCCACACGTCTTTGTAAAGGTCCCATTTGCGCAGACCGCCGATGAATATCGCATCTACTTCCTGTAATATGGCCACCTTTTCAGGGGTAATTTCTCCTAAAATTCGGATCGCCAGACCTGGTCCCGGGAACGGGTGACGGCCGAGAATCTTCTCGTCGATGCCCAGCGTGCGTCCCACAGCCCGAACTTCGTCTTTGAACAAGGTATTCAGCGGCTCAACCACTTTCAATTTCATGAAATCAGGCAGCCCACCCACATTGTGGTGTGATTTGATCGTCGCCGAAGGGCCATTGATCGAAACGGATTCGATCACGTCGGGATAAATGGTACCTTGCCCGAGCCACTTCACGTCTTCGATCAGGTGTGCTTCCTGGTCGAAAATATCGATAAACGATTTTCCGATAGCCTTGCGTTTCGCTTCCGGCTCGCTCAGGCCCGTCAATGAGTCGTAAAAATGCGATTTCGAATCTACACCTTTAATATTCAAACCCATATCTTCATAAGAATGCAGCACCTGCTCGAATTCATCCTTGCGCAGCAGGCCGTTATCGACGAAAATACAGTACAAATTCTGGCCGATCGCGTGGTGCACCAGCGTTGCAGCCACCGTGGAATCCACGCCGCCCGACAATGCCATTACAACCTTGTCGTTGCCGAGTTTCTTCCGCAACTGTTCGATCGTATGCTCAACAAATGATTCAGAGGTCCATTCCTGCTTGCAGCCGCAAATGTTGACTACGAAGTTATGAAGCAGCTTTTTGCCTTCGGTGGTATGGGTAACCTCCGGGTGGAACTGGATACCGTAGGTCAGTTCGTCCTCCACTTTGAATGCAGCGACTTTTACGGATTCCGTAGAAGCGATCACATGAAAGTTCTGAGGTGCGCGAACGATCGTGTCACCGTGCGACATCCACACCTGCGACGATTCCGACAGGCCCGCCAACAATGAGGAATCGGTATCATCGATTTCCAGGCGTGCACGGCCATATTCGCGGTGCTGCGACGGTTTTACATCGCCGCCGAGCTCCTGCGCAAGCAGTTGAGCGCCATAGCAAACACCCAGAAGGGGTATAGTCTTGCGAAATTTGTTGAGATCAATCCGGGGAGAATCTTCGTCCCTTACTGAACAGGGGCTTCCTGAGAGTATTACGCCTTTGACGTTGGGAGTGAGTTCGGGGAAGTTGTTGTATGGGTGGATTTCACAATAAACATTCAGTTCGCGGACTCTTCGTGCAATTAACTGGGTGTACTGTGAGCCAAAATCTAAAATCAGAATTTGTTCAGTCATATATATGCTATCTAAAACGCAAAGGTAGGGAGATTGGGGGAAAACCAAAAAACGAAGTTGAAACTTCGTCGCTTCCGTCGTTTAAATACCTATTTAACCGTTTAAACTTTTTTCAGACCTATATGCAACTTCCTTTTATCCCTTTGTATCTATAAGCCGAAAGATAGCCACACACCACTTATGTAACATACAAGCCTTTTATGTAATCAAAGGTTCTATGCTATACCAAGTACCTATCTTTGCAGTGTACCGAATGGAACAACTCACCCCGGTGGTACATTGAACTTTTAACTATTAGCCATGAAAATCTTAATGAACCTAACTGCGGCGCTGCTGCTGGGCAGTGGATTTGTGCACGCACAAGCTCCCCAGCCTCTTACCGGAAAAGGAAAAGTCACCGGCGCGGTGCTCGATGAAAAGTCGCAGCCGTTCCCGTTTGTGAACATTCTCCTCTTACAGGCGAAAGACTCCGTGCTTGTGAAAGGGCTCGCGGCGGACGAGCAAGGCAAGTTTGCATTCGACCAGGTAGCAGCAGGCAAATACCTGACGCTGATCTCCATGGTGGGCTATCAAAAAGCGTACAGCGAAACATTCACCGTTAAGGATACTCCCGTAAACCTTCCCACTTTTTCACTTAAAACCGACACCCAGTCGCTGAGCGAGGTAACCGTGGTCGCGAAAAAGCCATTTATCGAACAGCAAATCGACCGGACGGTCGTGAATGTGGAGAATAGCATTGTATCGGCGGGCGCTACCGCATTGGAAGTGCTCGAACGCGCTCCTGGCGTGACGGTCGACCAGCAGAACGAGCAACTGAAACTGCGTGGCAAGGAAGGTGTAATCGTTCAGATTGATGGCAAACAAACCTTTTTGTCCCAGCAGGAACTTATCACCCTCCTGCGCAACACGCCGAGCGACAACATTGAGAAGATCGAGCTGATCACCAACCCATCGGCAAAATACGATGCGGCCGGCAACTCCGGGATCATCAACATCAAGATGAAACGCAACAAAAATTATGGTACCAATGGCAACATCAACCTCGGCGGCGCCTGGGCGAAATACGGAAGGGC
Source organism: uncultured Dyadobacter sp. (assembly GCA_966211825.1). Lineage (GTDB taxonomy): Bacteria > Bacteroidota > Bacteroidia > Cytophagales > Spirosomataceae > Dyadobacter. Next base: position 3,323 of record CBIHPQ010000014.1, read on the forward strand.
CAGTGCCAACGGAACACTCAACCACCGCGCAGGCAAAGTGAGCTCTTTCATCAGCGCAGGTGCATTTTATAACAAGGGATTTAACAACAACGACATTTACCGCACAATCCCCTTCGAGAAAAAAGTGACGATCTTCGATCAGCGTACCGAACGGATCAATGAATCGGAATACTATAATGTGCGGGCCGGCCTCGATTATTTTGCAACGGACAAAACCACTGTGGGCGTACTGGTCTCCGGGTTCTACAACGATTGGAGCAACCCGTTCGGACAAACCAATACGCGGATTTTGAATGAGGACCTGAGCCTGCAACGCACGTTCCGCACCGATGTTTTCAATGGCGGCAAGATGAATAATATCAGTTCCAACCTGAATTTGAAACACCAGTTCGACGACAAAGGAAAAGAACTGACTTTCGACCTGGACTACGTGCATTACGGCGGCAAAAAAGAGAGCAACCTCGATACCCGTTATTTCAATGCGAACGGAACGCCCGATAACGCTGCCACCGAAATCGTGCGCAACGACATGCCGTCGGACATCAACATCGCGATGGCCAAACTGGATTACACGCAGACAATCGGTAAAGGAAAGTTCGAAACAGGCTTGAAAACGAGTTACGTGACTTCGGACAACGATATGGTATTTGAAACCTTTATCGACGACTGGCAGCTTGATCCCAGCCGCTCCAACCGCTTCAAATACACCGAAAACGTAAATGCTGCCTATGCGAACTACGCGGGCGCATTCTCGAAAAAGATCAAATACCAGGTGGGTGTACGTGCGGAACACACGCATTCGATTGGTAACTCGGTGACATTGAACCAGAAACGCGACAGAAACTATATCAACTTTTTCCCAAGCGTGTTCCTGTCCAACCAGCTTGACACGAACAACGTGATCAACCTTTCGTACAGCCGCCGGATCGACCGTCCCAACTACCAGTCGCTCAACCCGTTCGAGTTTTACCTGGACCCGTACACATTCGCAAAGGGTAACCCGAACCTGAAACCGCAATACACGCATTCATTTCAGTTGGTACACGTTTACAAAAATGCCCTGAACACGACGCTGGCTTACAGCCGCATCAAAGACATGATCGCCGACGAGTTGCCTCAGCAGATCGCTTCGGAGAACAAGACATTCGTCACTTCGGACAACCTGGATAACCAGGATAATGTGAGCCTGACGGTTTCCTTTCCGATACCGGTAACTAAATGGTGGCAGGTGCAGGCGAACTTTACCGGCGTGTACAACCATTACAAATCATATTACCTGGAACAACAGCTCGAAATCAAGCAGGTGTCGTGGAATATGTATGCGAGCAACCAGTTTACGATCGGGAAAGGATGGTCTGCCGAGCTTTCAGGATGGTATAACAGCAAGCAGTTCTACGGATTGTATGAAGCCCGTCCGATGGGGATGGTTAATGCAGGGCTTCAAAAGAATATCCTGAACAAAAAAGGAACGATCCGCTTGAATGTGAACGACATCTTCTGGACCAACCGCTTCAATGGAACCGCGGTGTACAAGGATATCGATTTCAAAGTGCGTTCCGAATGGCCTAGCCGCCAGTTCAGGCTGACCTTCACTTACAACTTTGGTAACCAGAATGTGAAGGGTGCCCGCCAGCGCAATACCGGTTCTGACGATTTGCAGAAACGCGCAGGCGGCAATTAAAAGTGGAATTCCGGTCGAACGAGACCAGTGTTCATAAATTAGTTAGGTTTGTTATGCAGAAAATCCATCCCGCGATGTGCGGGATGGATTTCTTTTTGATACAAACCTGAAAAAGTGAATGCTTATGCTTCCAGAGCAGCAACACCCGGAAGTACTTTGCCTTCCATATATTCGAGCAATGCACCACCACCGGTTGAAACGTAGCTCACACGGTCGCCGAAACCTGCATTGTTGATCGCAGAAGCAGAATCGCCACCGCCGATCAGCGAGAATGCATCGTTTCCTTCGGTCACTGCTACCACTGCCTCAGCGATTGCGTCGGTACCGATCGCAAAGTTCGGGAACTCAAATACACCCATTGGGCCATTCCAGAGTACCGTTTTTGATTTTCTAATGATATCTGAGAAGATCTCGATGGTTTTTGGACCAATATCAAGGCCTTCCCACTCATCAGGAATGCTACCTGCTTCTACTACCTTACGCTCCGCGTCGTTTGAGAATTTGTCGGCGATCACGGTGTCCAGCGGCAGGATCAGGTTTACCCCTTTTTCTTTTGCCTTTTGAACCAATTCAAGCGTAAGCTCCTGCTTGTCAGCCTCGAGCAACGACTTTCCGATGCTTCCGCCTTGTGCTTTGGAGAATGTATATGACATACCGCCGCCGATGATGAGGTTATCAACTTTATCGAGCAGGCGTTCGATGATCAGGATTTTATCGGAGATTTTCGCACCGCCCATAATCGCCGTGAAAGGTCTTTCTGAATGTTCCAGCAGTCGCTCTGCATTATCCAGCTCGGCTTGCATCACATAACCGCAAACTTTATCGGCGAAGAATTTACCGATTACGGCTGTGGAAGCGTGCGCGCGGTGTGCAGTACCGAATGCGTCCATTACCCACACGTCGCCCAGTTTCGAAAGTTTCTCTGCGAATTCTTCGTTACCTTTTTCTTCTTCTTTATAAAAACGCAGGTTTTCGAGCAACAGAACTTCGCCGGGCTGCAATGCACCCGCAAGCTCGGTTGCACTTTCACCGATGGAATCGTCGGCGAACTTTACCGTCCTGCCCAGGATGAGGGAAAGCGGGTTTACCAGGTGTTTCAGGGAGTATTTTTCGGTCGGACCGTCCTTAGGGCGACCCAGGTGTGACATTAAAATGACGGAACCGCCGTCATTAAGAATCTTGCTGATTGTAGGAATGGTCGCACGGATACGGGTATCGTCCGTGATCTCAAATTTTTCATTAAGCGGGACATTGAAATCCACGCGTACCAGGGCTTTTTTCCCTGAAAAATCATAAGAATCTAATGTTGTCATGGGCAGGTAAAATTGTTTTCCATAGAGAGCAAATGTAAATCAATTTCTTAATTATATACTATGCTTTTCAGAAAAGGCGGCATGCATAATAGCTATAATCCTATTTTTACCTTTCATTTTTCTATAAAATCAGGAATTAACCAAATTTTAATATAATCCATCCTGCACCTGCCTCGTGCAGGCTCTTTCTCTCTTTTCAGCAGGAAAAGAGTTGATAATTTTAATATCCCGAAATAGATATTTTTGGTAACTTTATTTCTTCATCAACTAAAAGATTGACCGTTTTGTCTGCCGAGTTGCCCGATCCGTTTGCCCAGGAACAGGTGTTTCCTACGGATTTACCCCCCAAGTACTACCTCGAATATTTCAATTACGTGCTCGCGTTCGTACACAAGCGCTACGCGCATATCCTGCACGAGAGCGAGCTGGAATTTCTGAACGATTACGAGTCGCTTTCCGAGGATGCGCAATGCCTTTTCATCCGGTTCAGCAACCGCAGCAAATCGTTTTTTCGCACCAACAGCCTCTCCTATTCCGAGATCGAAGATATGGCCGCCGTGCTTACCGAGCTGCACGACCGCAATTTTATCGAAACGCTTTGCGAAGCCCACGAAAGCCGGTTTGGCGAGGTGATCGACCTTTTTACCAAACCCGAACTGCTGGAAGTAACCAAGTTACTGCAACCGGATGTTATGCCGGCCAAAAGCATTAAAAAGCCCGATCTGGTGCGATGGTTGCTCTACGAATACGAATTTTCGGTGCTTTGCGAGGTACTTGCCGAGATTGAACCGGTAGTGAAGGTGTCCTTTGAAGCGGAGGTAATGCTGATGAAGTTCCTCTTTTTCGGCAACCGCTACGCCGATATGACGGAATTCGTCGTCCGCGACCTGGGCCATGTGCGTTTCCAGTCGTTCGACGAGCAGTTTTTGTCCATTCAGTTTGATACCCGGAAAGATGCCGACGATACATTGATGGTGTCTTTAATGAAAGAAACCTTCGACATGATCAAAAATGATCTCCCGCCGGAGGATATCTACGACTGGTTCATGAACTGGCATGTCGCCAGCGGCACCGGACTGAGCCATAAGGCATTACCTTCATTCAACACGTTCATTTTGCGGGTAAGCGCCTGGCTCGAACGGAAAAAAATGCTCTCGCAGGCCCTGACCATTTACCAGCTCACCAGCGACGCCCCCGCCCGCGAGCGTCGCGTGCGATTGCTTTACAACCTGGGTGAAATCGACGAGGCGCTGGCGCTGTGCGAGGAAATCGCAGATAGCCCGCAAAATGCAGATGAGCGCTATTTCAGTCAGGATTTTTATGAAAAGATCAAAAACAAAAAGGCCCGGACCGTTAAACGAACGACCCAGGCCTTGAAGGCCGCCGAAGCGATAGAAGTACCGATTTCCTATCGGTTCCGCGTGGAGTTCGGGGCATTGACCTACTATCAGGAGCAGGGTTACAATGCGTTTTTCAGCGAAAACGAGCCGTGGCGCGCATTGTTCGGGTTATTGTTTTGGGATATTATTTATGATACCAATGTGCAAACCATCCATAACCCGCTGCAACGCATCCCGTCGGACTTCTTTCTGCCCGATTTCTATTTCAAACGGTCGGAACAGTTGAAAGAGCGGCTCGCCGCCGCGCATTCGCGGGAAATCATCGACGAGCTCGTGAGCCGGACGTTCGCGGATAAATACGGCATCACCAATGTGCTGGTACCCTGGTACGAGGGTGCATTGGACAAAGTATTAACCCTTACCTCGCTCCTCAGCCCCGAAAAGATCCACAAGATCATGCTCGAAATGGCGCTGAACCTGCGCGAGAATACCCGCGGCTTCCCCGACCTGCTCGTCTGGAACGACAACGATTACGCATTCATCGAAATCAAATCCCCTACCGACCACCTTTCGTCGCGGCAGCTGCACTGGCAACATTTCTTTGCCGAGCACGGTGTACAGAGCCGGATCGTGCGGGTGAACTGGATCAAAGAGGATATCAGTCTAATGTAAACTCCGCCGTCACAGGCAGGTGATCCGAGGCATATTTCTCGTCGATCACCTTCGTGTTGGAACTTTTGAGTTTACTACCCTGCTTGTGCATGATGAAATCAATGGTCTTTTTAGGCACTTCCACCGGAATGGTCGGCTTGCATTCTGTACAGGAGCGCGTGAAATACCGATCGAAATACGCAATTACCGGGCTTTCTGGCACCGCATTGAAATCGCCGCCGAGGATCATCGGCAAGTCGGTATTACCGAAGTTTTTCAAAATCGTTTCGGCTTGCAGCAGGCGGTTCGGCTCTTTCAGGCCCAGGTGCGTGCTCGCGAAGATCAGTTTGCGGTTATCCGGCAATGTAACGGTCACCGCGGCAATGGTCCGGTCCTCTTCCTTCATATCCGGGCGGATCGGCAATGCGTAACGTGCCGAATCGACGATCGGAAACTTTGTGAGCACCGCCACGCCGTAGTCCCCTCCCTGGTGATCGATCGCTTTGGAAAAATAGAACTTCATACCTGTCAGCGCTGCCAGTTGCTGCGCCTGGTTTTTGCCTTTGCCGGAACGCTCGGTATTTACATCTACTTCCTGCAATGCAACAAAGTCAGGTTTTTCGGCATTGATCACTTTCGCGATCGCTTCCACATCGATTTTGTCCGCGGCCGACGGCGGGTTGCAATGGTGGATGTTGTAGGTCATCACTTTGAAACGCTGCTTTTTGGCAGGCTTGTCGGGCAACGTTCCGGCTACGCCGTTGAGCGTTAGGAATGTGAGCAAAGGGAAAAGAAATTTCTTCATCGGTGGTACGAATGATTAGATTTAATAATGCTCCAAAAATAGCTATCATTACACATTCATTAACAATCCCTGCTTCATGAAGCTCCGAAAAATTCTACTCGCCGCGGTCGCATTTGCAGGCCTCGGCGTTGCGCGTGCGCAAACAAAGCCGGAGGACGTGCAAAGTTTCACGCTGGCCAACGGCATGAAATTCCTCGTCCTGGAAGACCATTCGATCCCGACCGCCAATATGTACCTTTTCTGGAAGGTCGGCTCGCGCAACGAGGTCCACGGCATTACCGGCCTCTCCCATTTCTTCGAACACATGATGTTCAACGGTTCCAAAAACTACGGCCCGAAGCAGTTCGACCGGGTGATGGAAGCCAACGGCGGTTCCAACAACGCCTACACGAGTGAGAACGTGACCGTCTACACCGACTGGTTCCAGAAAGACGCGTTGGAAACGATCTTCAAACTGGAATCCGACCGGATCGGCCATCTTTCGATCGACCCCAAAATGGTTGAAAGCGAGCGCGGAGTGGTGCTTTCCGAACGCAGTACCGGGCTGGAAAACAGCAATTACCGCCTGCTGGGCGAGCTGGTGCAGTCGGTGGCATTCCAGGAGCATCCTTATATGTTCCCGGTGATTGGTTTTGAATCGGACATTAAAAGCTGGACGCAGGTTGATCTGGAAAATTATTTCAAAACTTACTATTCGCCTAACAATGCGACCGTCGTAGTGGTGGGTGATATTAAATTGGATGCAGTAAAAAAACTGGCGGACCAATACATGGCGCCCCTCCCTGCACGGGCCCTGCCGCCTAAGATCCGCACGGTGGAGCCCCCTCAGAACGGCGAACGGCGCGTGACAACTTACAAGGACATTACTACACCAAATGTGATGCTGGTGTACCACGTCCCGGAAACCGCTCATGCCGATTACTACGCGCTCGACCTTTTCAGCAGCCTGCTGAGCTCGGGCAACTCCTCGCGGCTGGTCAAATCCCTGGTGATGGACACGACCATTGCCTCCCGTGTCTCCACCGGCCTCGACAATGGCTTCGATCCTACCCTGTTCGCCGTTTTTGGTGTGGCCGGCGACAATGTTTCCGCATCCGACCTTGAAAAAGCGATCGAAAAACAGATCGATATGATCATTCAAAATGGTGTTACCGACACGGAATTGCAGAAAGTGAAGAACCAGAAACTGATGGAGTTTTACCATTCACTGGAAACGATCAATGGCAAGGCCAACAGCATCGGCACTTACGACGTTTTTTTTGGTGATTATAAAAAGATGTTCGAAGCGCCGGAGAACTATAAAAAGGTTACGGTGGCCGATATCAAGCGTGTAGCGGCCCAGTACTTCACCGAACGCAACCGGACGGTGGGTTACCTGCTCCCCGAAAAATCGAAATGACAGCCATTCAAAATTGAAATACAGAATGAAAAATATCATGTTTCTGGTACTGGCCCTGTGCTCGCTTACGGCAGTGGCCCAGAATAATTTCAAAGTACCCCCTTACGAGCAGTTCAAACTCAAAAACGGGCTGACTGTTTACCTCATGGAACAGCACGAGGTGCCGCTGATCAACGTTTCGGCCGTGTTCGACGCCGGTTCTATTAACGACGGCGAGCGTTACGGTCTTGCAAGCCTGACGGCCGATGCATTGCTTTTCGGCACGCAGAAATACACCAAGGCGCAGATCGAGGAAATGACCGATTTTGTCGGCGCGAGCCTTTCAACCTATGCGTCGAAAGACAATGCGGGGCTGGCAGCATCATTCGCGGTAAAAGACCAGGAAAAGCTGTTCGAACTGATCCAGCAAGTGCTGATGCACCCGGTTTTCGACGCTACCGAATTTGACAAACACAAACAACGGACGCTGCTCGAACTTGCGCAGGCCAAGGAAAGCCCGCGCTCGGTGATCGGCAATTATTACAATGCCTTCCTCTTCGGCAACTTCCCTTATGCCACGCCCACGACCGGCAGCAAACCGACGGTTGAAAAAATCGATGTAGCCGCGGTGAAATCATTTTACCAGAGCAACTACACGACCGGCAAAGGCGCCATTGCGGTTGTCGGCGATTTTAAAGCTGCGGATATGAAAAAGAAGGTAACCGCATTGTTCGGCGACTGGAAAACCGCACCTGCAAGAATGGTGAAGCGCGTAGCACCCAACCTGGAATTTGACAAAAGCCGTGTGCTGCTCGTGAACAAGGACGACGCCCGCGAGACCACATTCATGATCGGCGGAAAAGGGGTCGACTTTAGTTCGCCTGACTTTGTACCCGTTGTCGTGATCAACACCATTCTCGGCGGCAGGTTTACGTCCTGGCTGAACGACGCATTGCGTGTAAACTCCGGCCTGACCTACGGCGCAGGCAGCCGTTTCAACCGCTACAAGTATGCGGGGACGTTCAGTATCAGCACATTTACCAAAAACTCCACGACGGTCCCGGCGATCGATATGGCGCTGAGCGTGCTGGACAGTCTTCACAAGTCGGGTATCAATGAAGAAATCCTCGCGTCCGCGAAGGCGTACGTGAAAGGCGATTTCCCGCCTGATTACGAATCGGCAGGTGCGTTGGCCAATCTGCTGACCGACATGTTCACCTACAATTTCGATGAAAGTTATATCAATACTTTTCAGGCGAAGGTGGATGGGCTCACGGTTGCCCGGGCGAAAGACATTATCGCAACCTATTTCCCGAAGGATAAGCTGCAATTTGTGCTCGTAGGCAAGGCTTCTGAAATTAAGGATCAGGTCAAAAAATATGGCGAGGTGAGTGAAAAGCAGATCAAGGCCGATGGATTTTAGTATATCAATAAAATTTATTGCTTTAAAGTAGGACCGGGCTCCCGGCGCAATACCTATCTAAAACAACAACTTCAATGACAATGAAAAAACTAATCGGTCTGGGCTGTCTGGCGGCTGCATTGATGGCGGGCGGCAGCGACCTTTTCGCGCAGGGCAAGGTCTACACCGCGCCAATTGGCTTACAGGCATATACCTTCCGCGGAAGCTGGGGCAAGGGCATCGAAGCTACGCTGGACACCATCAAGTCTCTCGGCGTTACCGAAATGGAAGGCGGGCCGATTGCCGGGATGACCACCGAAGAACTCCGCAAGCAGCTCGACAAGCGCGGCATTAAAATGCGTTCCATCGGCGCGGATTACAAAAAGCTCAGCGAAAGCACTGCACAAACGATCAAGGATGCTAAAATCCTCGGCGCAACGTACGTAATGGTAGCGTGGATTCCTCACGAAAAAGGCAATTTCAACCTCGAAACTGCGAAAAAAGCAGTAGCTGATTTCAACAAGGCAGGCAAGGAACTGAAAGAAGCGGGCATTTCGCTCACCTACCACAACCACGGCTACGAGTTCGTGCCTTACGAAGACGGGACGCTGTTCGATTACATTGTAAAAAACACCAACCCCGAATACGTCAACTTCGAAATGGACGTACTCTGGACCGCATTCCCAGGCCAGGACCCTGCAAAACTGCTTTTAAAATACCCAACCCGCTGGAAGCTGATGCACCTCAAAGACCTCAAAAAAGGTGTTAAGGGCGATCTATCAGGCGGCACCCCCACCACCAACGACGTAGCCTTGGGCACGGGCCAGATCGACATCCCAGCCACGTTGAAAGCTGCGAAGAAAGTGGGTATCAAGCATTATTTTATCGAAGACGAAAGCCCCTCGTACCTGAAACAGATCCCGGTTACGATTGCTTATATTAAAGGGATTAGGGAATAGGCAATATGTCACGCTGAGCGGAGTCGAAGCGTATGCACGGCGCTACTCCGTACAGACCGTCTTCGACTTCGCTCAGACTGACATTCTTCCCTTTCCTCGCCTTCCTTTCAAACCTACCAGCCCGGATTCTGCTTCAATGTAGGAGTGCGCTGTAACTCGTCCTGCATGATCGGGAATAGGTAATGCCTTGGCACTACGAACACGCGGCTTTCTACGAAATAGCGCTGCATCCGGTATTTTTTGCCATCCACTACAATCTTGCCATTCGGGTCTTCTACCGGTTTCATACCATTAATCATCCGCTGTGTTTTCGGGTACGGCCAGTAAGCCTGTGAGCGCTGCTCGTTGGTAGCACCTGCACCTTGCCACGCCTGCTCGCGAGCAACTTCCCTCGTGGAACTTGCTTCCAGGTACAGCCGCGACGACCAGATGCGGTTGTTCTCATAAAACAGCTCTACCCTTCTCTCGCGTTTGATATACTCGTCCATTAATGCTTTGTTATTTTGCGCTTCCAGCGGAATTGGTGCCATAAATGCGCGTTTTCTCACATCGTTCAGCATTTGGTAAATCTCCGCATTAGGCCCGGCCGACTCATTCACTCCTTCGGCATAAATATAAATGAACTCCGGGAGGCGCCATACCGGCGGGCCGCTGATCGCGAAGCTCTTATCGCGGTTCCACGATTCGCGCAGAATTTTGCGGAGGAAATAACCCGTAGTCGATGAGTTGGAAGCGCCTATTTTGTCCGCGCCGGTGGCCGTATTGATCACTTTTCCTTTGAATGTGGAGCCGTGGGACACAATGTCGCGGTAGAAACGCGGGTCTCTTTTGACGCTTTCATAAGGGTTACCATCGTCGTAGCCGTCGGATTTTGCGCGGGAGCCGTAGATCGGGTAACCGTAGCCGTTCGGAGCAATGTATTCGTACTCATCCACTTGCTCCTGCACCGGCATCTGCCGTGAGCTGCCGCCCCAGCTTGGCGGGTAAATGTCACCCTGCCAGTTGTGGTCCTTGTCGCGGGTTACGAAGAAAACGGCTTCGTTCTGGAATGCCTGCATATCGTGATACAAATCCCAGAGCCGTGCAGGCACTTTGGAATTGTTGTTGTTCACACCGGCATCATCGCGAAAATCTGCCGCATCGTGGCCCTGGTAGAGACTGTAACGCTGGCGGCCATCCACTTTAAAATCGAGTACGGCCTTCGCAGCCTCTTTGGCCTTCACCCAGCGATCGACATTATAAGCGTATTCAGCAGCAAACTGTCGCGTATCGTTGGGAAACGCACCGCCGTTCCACATGGGCGTAGCGGCCATCCAGGCCACTATCGCTTTCAGGCCCAGACAAGCCCCTTTATCCACGCGCCCGAAATCTGCCCCGCCCCAGCTGCCCGGCACCAATGCAAATGCAGAGTCGCAATCCTGGTTGATTTTGGCCGCAATGGAATGGAACGACTCCTGCTTGAAATCCATCGGATCGGTCGGCTGAATGGTGTGGTTGATATAAACGACCTCCCCGTACATACGTGCGGCCAGGTAATGCAGGTATGCGCGCATGAAGTACGTCTCGCCGATCCGCTTTTGAAGATCGCCCGCCTGCAACGGGTTATCCGGTGTATTGTATTTCCGGATGCCTTCCAGAATCACATTGGCTTTCCGGATGCGGCCATACAAATCCCACCAATACTGCCCGCGACTGCTTCTGTCGGGCATCGAGTTCGGGTTCCAGTCGCCGGTGTTGAACTTGTTGGTCAGGCTGCCTTCCGCTGTCGAGCCCTCTGCCTCGTCGGTGACGGGAGCGGATGAGAAGTGGGAGAAAAATACCAGCGGGCTATTGGCACCCTTGATATTGTCGTACAAATCGGTTACCAGCTGGTTCATTTTATTGTACCGCGTAAAAACCTGCTCGGCGTCGATCTGATCGTCGGGCTTCCTATCGAGGAAGTCCTCCTGGCATGCAGAAAACAGGAGTGCAATGCCGAATACAGCTGCTGTATAAAATTTCTTGCTATTCATAAAAATCGGTTTGTCAGAATGAAATGTCAACACCAAAATTCACCACCTTCTGGATCGGGTACCAGTCGCCTGCGCCCTCCCGCGTCTCCGGGTCCATATCTACTTCGCCCAAACCATCCCACGTCAGGAGGTTCATACCCTGTATATAAATGCGAAAATTGTCGATACCGATCTTCTTGATCGCCGTTTTGGGCAGGCTATAACCAATTTCGACGGTTTTGAGCCGTACATATTTGGAGTCGTAAAGGAACAGGCTGCTGGCTCCGTTCTTGTTGTTACTATGGTCGCCGAAATGCAGGGCCGGATAAGTAGCGGTAGCTGCCGTTTCAGGCGTCCAGCGTTTGAGGTGCATGGGCTTCACCTTGCCATATTTATCCTGGCTAAACAATGGGAAATCGTAAACCGCCGCCCCGGAAAGCTGCACCGATGCCCGCGATGCGCCCTGGAACAATGCGCTGAAATCGAAATTGCGGAAACGGCCTCCGATCGGTAAACCAAACATGATCTCGGGGTTACGCGGATTACCCACCGCCGTACGATCGCCCAGATCGTCGACTTTTCCATCGTTGTTCAAATCCTTGTAAACCACATCACCAGGCCGCAATGTCCCGAACGACTGGAAGCCGCTGCCGCTATTCATGGCATTGAGCTGGTTAGCCTCTTCCTGGTTTGCCACGAAACGATCGAAAATGTAGTCGAAATGCTCGTCGATGCGCTTGCCGGTGTTGGCACGCCCAGGCGACGCATACGGGATTTCGTTCATGAAAATGATCTTGTTCCGCGCAAATGTGAAGTTGGGGCGGATGAAATAGGTAAAGTGTTTGCCAATGGCGCCGGTCCAGGCGAGTTCCAGGTCAAATCCCTTGTTGTTCACGATACCCGAGTTGAGGTAAGGCGCGTCTTTCCCTACAATATCCGGGAACCCCAGCTTGTTACCTCCGCTCATGTCGGTGATAATGTCGTAGCGGTGCTCGCGAAACAGGTCGAGGGTCAACGTGAGGTGTTTGAGGAAAGTCGCGTCGATGCCGATATTGGCCTTTCTGGCTTTTTCCCAGGTCAGATCAGGGTTTGCAAGATCGCCCTCCTGTAAATAACCTCCCGCACCCGAGCCGAAATTGTCCGTACCGAAGTTGTAGTCATTATCCCGCCGGGTGAAATATTGAAGGTAGATAAACCGCTTATCATTAGGCACCTTATCACTCCCTACCAGACCGTAGGAACCACGGATTTTCAGGTTATTCAGCCAGTTCTGGGCTCCGGTCATGAATTTCTCTTTGGAAACTACCCAGCCGGCCGCTACCGACGGAAAGAAACCGTACCGTTTGCCTTTTGCGAAGTTCTCAGAACCATTGTAAGCCGCATTCACCTCGAACAGGTAACGATCGTCGTAACCATAAGTCGCCCGCGCCGTCACGCCCTGGTAGCTGAATGGCACCTGGTTGTTGATAATGCGTCTCGACCGGTTGAAAAGCACCATACCCGTCACGTCATGCAAGCCGAAATTGCGCATGTAATCCAGCTTGGCCTGCACATACGACCGGCTATCGGCGTCCTTGTAGTCGTACTGGTTACGGATAGTCTGGTCGATATCGTACTTGTTTCCGGATTTGTAGGCGCCTGTGTAATGCCCGGGCGTGCGGTACACATCTGCCCCGTCCACAGGCACGAAAGTCGCATAACCCGGGTACTCGCGGTAGCCTTCGGAATAAGTCGTAACGTCCCTGCGGATCCAGCCGCCATTAGCCGCATCGTACGAGAACATTCCCTCGATAGAAAGCCCTTTGGTGATGAAATTCAGCTTGTGGCCAAGTGAGAACGATCCGTTCAGGTAGGTGTTTTTATCATTCAGAAAACCGGTGCGGCTCAGTTCACCCAGGATATTGAACCGGTAAATCTGGTCACCATAAAGCATTCCGAGCGGATTATTGGCCTCGTACACCCTGTTGGCGGGATTTCCGGTAGGCTCCACCACGATCGGCAAATAGGACGGCTGCGTGTTAGCTAGCTCCACAATGCGGCTGGCCGAAGTACCGGGTGCATTGCGATCGGTGATGCGCGCTCCGATATCCAGTTTGGCGTAAAAATTATCCGTAATGTCGATATCAATGTTCGAACGGAAGTTGTAACGCTTGAATATTGCCTGCGTATTGTTGGCTGTCAGGTTCGTATGACGATAGTTCCCATCCTGCTGGAAGTAGTTGGCCAGGACAAAATACCTGGCTCTCAACGACCCACCGCTAATAGATAAACTGTAATCATGTTGTACACCCGGCTTGAATGCGTAGTCAAAATAATTCCAATTGTAACCCAGGCCGTCGGAGTTGTCTCCCTTCGCCCTGCGGAAATCGGCAATGGCCTGCTCCGAAAAGAGGTTCAATGTGCTCGGGTCCGCCTCGGGATTGTCGTTTCTTCTTGCTTCATTATAAAGCATTGCATAGTCTGCCGAGCCAAGGTAGGTCGGGAATTTCACGGGTTGGTTGACACCTACCGAAGCTTTGAAATTCACCGTCGCCTTGTCCTGCACCTTCCCGCGGCGCGTCGTGATCAGGATCACCCCATTTGCACCACGCACACCGTAAGGCGCTGTGGCCGAAGCATCTTTCAGGATCGTGAACGTTTCGATCTCCGAAGGTGCGAGGTAATCCATGCTCCTTTCCAGACCATCGATAATCACGATAGGGGCCTTGTTTCCGTAGGTGGCCGTTCCGCGGATGAAAATATCGCTGCGGTCCACGCCCGGCTCGCCACCGCTGAACTGGTTGGCAAACAACCCTGGTAACCGCCCCGCCAACGCATTGGTAATACTGGCAGTAGGGCTTTGTTTGAGGTCCTCTGTCGTAATCGTCGCAATGGAGCCGGTAATGGTAGCCTTGCGCTGCGAGCCGTAGCCGACGATCACGATCTCTTCCAGACCGTTAAGGTCTTCTTCCAACTGGATGTTGAGTGTCGTTTGCGCCCCTACGGTCTGCTCTTTTTTAAGATAACCAATAAATGAGATGACCAAAACATCGCCCTGCTCGGCCTCCACGGTAAATTTCCCGCTGGCGTCGGCAGATGTTCCCTTGTCGGTCCCCTTCACGATCACCGTCGCGCCGGGCAGCGGGTTGCCTTTTACGTCCGCGATCGTACCGTTGATTTCGCGGATGACGACCTCCGGCAGAGCGGGCATGCTATGGTTCTGAACCGGGCCTGCCCCGTCGTTTTCTTCCTTTTTGTAAACCGCAATTTGCTTACCTATTACCTTATACGTCAGGTCTGTCCCTTTGAGCGCGGCATTCAGAATAGCCGGCACTGTTTCGTTTTTCAGGTTTAGATTGATGTTAATCTCCTCTTTACCCGAAAAAATGTCATCTCTGTAAAATATGCGGTAACTGGTCTGTTCCTGAATCTGCCTGAACAGCGTAGCCAGATTTCCGTTCCGGATCTTGACGTCCATCCGGCTTTTCTGGGAATACCCTGTTGCATGCACACCCATCATCGCGATCCATAACAACAGAATCGTCAGTTTCATAATTCTCAGCAGTTTCCATGGGTGCAATTCTTCCGAAGGGCAATACCCTTTCTGGTCAAATTTTTTCATAAATTTGATTCGACTTTTGTGAATACAATAGTTTAAGGATCACTTGCTTGCCGGCAAGTGTGAAGATTCGGGAAACGTTGCCGCGTTTCCCGTTTTTTATGGTTTGATAGTGCTTTCTGCCAATACGTACCTCCTTTCGTTAGGTTGTTGTTTGTAATTGAGTGATGTGATCAGGGAAATCGCTTCCAGCGTACTGCGGATATCCTCCTGAAGATCGAGCGTGCCACCAAATGTCACACCCGCAAGTTTCTGCTGTTTCAGTTCAATATCTACCCGGTAGTACCGCGACAGTTTCTTCAAAATCTCTGTCAACGGCGCGCTGTTCAGGATCAGGTAGCCGTCCTTCCACGAAACATATTCACGCACATCCACCTGCTCCGTTTTAAGCTCGGCCCGCGACTGGTCAAAAACAGCCCGGGTGCCCGGTGTGATCTTCGTTTTCTTCGAGCCGAACAGGGTTTGCCGTTGGGTGGTAAGTTCCACGCTGCCCTTCGTCAGCACCGTTGCCGTGTAAGGGTCGTCATCATAAGCACTTACATCGAATTCCGTCCCCAGTACTTTTACCTCCATATCTTTGGTATGCACGTAAAAAGGCAGGTTTTCGGCATGGGCAACCGAGAAAAATGCCTGCCCTTCGAGGTAAACCTCGCGCAGGCGATCGCCGAAACGGGAAGGATATACCAGCTTTGAGCCGGAGTTCAGCCAGATACGCGTACCGTCCGCGAGCGTAAGCACCGATCGCTTACCATAAGGGACGATCAACGTATTGAATTGGTGATCTCCGGCCACCTGCTGGCCGATTGTCGATGAAGAGTCAACCTGGATGAGTGCGCCATTGTTTTTATAGACCACACTCGAATTTTCTTTCCGCAAGCTCACCGAGCGTTCGTCGGCGAGAATGAGGCGGGTTTCATCGGGCCCGCTATTCGCACGGAAGGCTACTTCCTGCATGACGCGCGCCGAATCCTCGTAAAAAACGAGGTAACCGACACCCGCCAGCAACAGTAACGTTACCGAAGCCGCGGCCGCGATCCAGAATGTACCGAAGGATCTGTGTTTTCTCTGCAAGAGGGTTTCGCCTACCTGATCCCAGAGCTCCTGCTTTTCTGATGCAGGAAATGTTTCTTTACGGAGGGTTGTAAACAGAAGCTTAGCCCGCGCGCCCGCCGCCCGCTCTTCGTCGGTCAGGTGTTCAGGGTCCGGCTGCTGTTTGTTGCTTTTTCTTTTCATGGAAGCGCTTGTTTAAACTACAAGAGCGCAGCAAGTGGCAGATATAGACTTCTGAGAGGATTTATTTTAACAAAAAAGAGAGGAAATTTTATTAACAACTCAAAATCAGAAGGATAGCACCGAACTCCAACTTCCCGCGGAGCTGTTTGAGGGCACGGTAAATGAATGTGCGGCAGGTAGGGACGGAAATCTGCATCATGGCGGCGATTTCATCATAATCGAGGTCCTGGTGAAAACGCAGGTAAAGTATCTCACGCTGGCGGTCGGGCAGAAGATTGATCTCCGCCGCGAGGTGTTGCAGGATCTCCCGTTCCTTCTCATCCATGATCAGTTCCTGCTCGATACTGAACGTAAATGCGCTGATGGCCAGCGAGTCTTCCGTATCCCACCGGTCGAAACGCAGCATCGACGATTTCCGGTGGGCGGTATGCAGCTTCCTTCGAAGTGATTTGAGCAGACAGAATTTTACATTGACCTCCCGGGCCAGGTTTTTCCGGTAACCGTGCAAGTCGATGAACAGGTCGTGGATGCAATCTTTTACGAGGTCGCGATCGGTGCTGTACCGCATACCGAAGGCGTACAGCACATCGGCGTACTGATCGTAAAGGTCGCTAAATGCATCGGAATCGCCGGAAATGAAGCGTAGCCAGGTATCATGGTCCGGGTCTGAATGTGTCATAACGCAAAGTTCAATGCATAATTTCCCCAAAACATTTCTCCAAACGGGCTTTAAATGTAATGAGTATCTATTAAAGTTATCAAATATCTCCTGTTTCTTCTTCCTATTTTTATACCAACATATTTGGTGCACCCGGCATACTTGCCAAGTCTGAAGATACTTTTTACTTTGCATCAAAAAAGCAATCAACATGGAACCAGCACTATTGAATGAAGTCCCGTCGCTCGATTTGGCCGATTTTACATCGGGAGATGCCCAGCGGAAGCAACAGTTTGTCAAAGACCTGGGTGCGGCATTTACCAATATCGGATTTGTAGCCATTAAAAATCACGGGCTAAGCGACGAACTGCGCAATTCGCTTTACGAAAATGTAAAGGAATTCTTTTCGCAGCCGGACGAGGTCAAGAAAAAGTACGAGTTTCCGGAGCTTTTCGGCCAGCGCGGCTACATCGGCAAAGGCAAAGAAACGGCAAAAGGTTTCAAAGTGGCCGATTTGAAAGAGTTTTACCATGTAGGGCAGCCCGAGCCGATCGGTCAGATGCCTTCCAATATCTTCCCCGAAGAATTCCCCGCATTCAAAAAATACACCCTCGAAGTTTACCATACCTTCGAAAATACGGGTAAAACGCTGCTGCGTGCCATTGCCATTTACCTCAATCTGCCCGAGGATTATTTCGAGGACAAAGTCAAAAACGGGGACAGCCTGCTCCGTGCATTGCATTACTTTCCGATACCTAACCCCGAACTGGTGGCGGAAGGCGCTGTGCGTGCAGCGGCACATGGGGACATCAACCTCATTACCCTTCTGATGGGCGCCAGCGCGGAAGGACTAGAAGTACTCCGCCGCGACGGCCAGTGGATCGCCATTACGGCGTTGCCCGACCAGATTGTCGTGAATGTGGGCGACATGCTCGACCGGCTGACGAACCACAAGCTCAAATCGACCATTCACCGGGTGGTGAACCCGCCGCGTGAGAAAATGGGGACTTCCCGTTATTCCATCCCGTTCTTCATGCACCCGCGCGCCGACATGGACCTGACCAGCCTCGAAAGCTGCATTACCACGGAGCATCCGAAGCTGTATACCAACATGACCGCGGGGGAATTTCTGGATGAACGTTTGCGGGAGCTCGGTTTGAAAAAATAAAAGAACACTCAGCTTGTCGCATCCACCCATCCGCCGCTTTCGTTACATCATTTACCTGATGGATATCCTCTTGTTGTCGCTCACTGCTTTTGGTGGGCCGCAGGTGCACCTGATGATGATGATCGAGCGGCTGGTGCACAAGCGGAGGTATATTACCGAAGAAGAATTACTTGAATTACAGGCACTTTGCTCCGTACTACCCGGCCCAAGCTCCACGCAGACGGTGACGGCGATCGGGCTGAAAATCGGGGGACAGCCTTTGGCCTACCTCACGCTGGTCGTATGGTCGCTACCGGCAATGGTGCTCATGACGTTAGCGGCGATCGGCATTCATTACCTCGAAAGAAATGCCATTTCACTGGATTTCACGCGGTTTGTAGGACCTATGGCCGTGGCGTTCCTCATGTACGGGGCCTCTTCCATTGCCCGAAAAGTCATTCACAACACGCAAGGCTGGACGTTCCTGGTCATTTCCACGATATTGGCCTACCTCTATCCATCGCCCTACATGACGCCCGTGCTCATCGTCTGCGGCGGGGTGGCGGCTTCGCTTAATTTCAAGAAGCACGAAAAAATGGAGAAGGCCGAAATCCGCATCAAATGGCGGCCGATCATCTTCTGGATCTCGGTGCTGATCGCGGCGGCGATCATTGGTAAAATCACGAATTCCTTTCCGGTAAGGCTTTTCGAAAACTTCTACCGTAACGGCAGTCTCGTCTTCGGCGGCGGACAGGTGCTGATCCCCATCCTTTACAATGAGTTTGTGGAATTCAAGCATTACCTGACCGAGCAGGAATTCCTCGCGGGCATGGCGCTCACGCAGGTGGTACCCGGGCCGGTTTTCTCGATCGCGACCTTCGTGGGAAGCGTGTCGCTGCAATCGCATGGCTGGTTTGGCCAGATTGTAGGCGGGTTTGTGGCCACGGCCGGCATTTTCCTTCCCGGCACATTCTTCATCTTTTTCGCTTATCCGTTCTGGGACCAGCTGAAACGCTACCGCGGCATCCGTGCCTCACTCGAAGGCATCCACGCCGCCAGCTGCGGCCTCACCATCGCCGCCGCCATCTCACTCTTCCAACCGATGATCACCAACATACAGCCCGTTGTGACAGTGATCGCCACGCTCATAGTGGTCGCATTCGGCAAGGTACCTTCGTATCTGATCATTCTGGCGGGGTTGTTGCTGGGGTTGCTCTTCTAGCTTGTTTCGCTGGGAGAACGGGAAACGTTGCGTATCTTTACTTAGACTTCATTGCAAAACTTAACACGAAGGATATGCTTTTGGAACTGAATGATAATGTAATCAAAAGTACCGGACTCACTGAGCAGGAGTTGAGGATCGAACTGGCTGTGCGTTTGTATGAGGACGGAAAAATTACTGTTGGGCAGGGTGGAACTATGACGGGGCTGGGCCATGTCAAATTTCAGCATGAACTTGGAAAGAGGGAAATACCCTGGCAGTTCGACGTTGAAGATTTACATGCAGACCTCGAAACGTTAAAATCAGTGTTCGGTGATCGTAGTAAGTGATACTTCCGTAATTAGTGGTCTGTTGCAAGCGAAATACCTGCATCTACTACAAAAACTTTATGGGAATATCATCATTCCAAAATGCGTTTTTGCTGAACTACAAGATCTTGGAAGCGCCTATCACAGAGAACTTACGGTTGATTGGATTGAGGTAAAAGAAGTTGCGGACATTGCCCTCTTGCACGAACTAACCGAGGTGCTAGACCGGGGCGAAGCCGAAGCCATTGTGCTCGCGATAGAACTTC
The DNA here is from genome assembly GCA_966211825.1 of uncultured Dyadobacter sp. Classification (GTDB taxonomy): domain Bacteria; phylum Bacteroidota; class Bacteroidia; order Cytophagales; family Spirosomataceae; genus Dyadobacter. The sequence goes on from CBIHPQ010000014.1 coordinate 23,275, forward strand.
ACGCCGATTTTCTTCTGATTGATGAAAAAATGGGAAGAGCGGTTGCGGGCAGAATGGGATTGAAAATCACTGGAATCTTAGGGACGCTGATCGAAGCAAAGAAGCAAGGATTCGTAATCGCCATAAGGCCAATTATCGACGTTTTGGTTTCGAAAGTAGGATTTCGGATTAAGAAAGATTTAGTAGAAGAAGTTTTAAAATTAGTTAACGAATAATAGCAAGCATAAGCATTCCCAAAACCCAATGACCAGACACCACCTGACCCTATTTACACTCCTTTTCCTCATCGCATTCACCGCAAAAGCACAGATCAGCACCCCGCCCGGCTTTTTACATAAAAACAGACAATGGGTCGATTCCGTATTTGCGACTTTGACACCCGATGAACGCATTGCGCAGCTGATTATGGTCGCCGCCGTTTCGGATACCAAGCGGGCATTGATTGATCCGAAAACCAGTAACCCGACCGTGGTTGAGAAGCTGATCCGCGAAAATAAGGTGGGCGGGATCGTGTTTTTCCAGGGCGGGCCAATGCCTCAGGCGCGGCTTACCAACCACTACCAATCCATTTCGAAAGTGCCATTGCTGGTGGCGATGGACGCCGAATTTGGTCTGGCCATGCGGATCGATAGCACGGTCCGGTACCCGTATCAAATGACTTTGGGCGCCATCCAGGGCAATAATGACCTTATTTACGAAATGGGTGCGCAGCTCGCGAAACAGGCCCGGAGACTGGGCATGCATATCAATTTCGCGCCGGTTGCCGACGTGAACAATAATCCCAATAACCCGGTCATCAGCTTCCGGTCATTTGGGGAGAATAAATATAAAGTCGCTGAAAAGGCGGTTGCCTACATGCGCGGGATGCAGGATAACGGCCTGCTGACCAGCGCAAAACACTTCCCCGGCCACGGCGACACCGGCACCGATTCGCATTACGACCTGCCGCTGATATCGCATTCGGCACAGCGCATTGATTCACTGGAACTTTACCCGTTCCGCGTCCTGATCAACAATGGCCTGAGCGGCATGATGATCGCGCATCTGAGCATTCCGGCGCTTGATAAAACGCCCAATCTGCCATCTACCCTCTCCAAACCGATTGTTACGAACCTGCTCCGAAGCCAGCTCGGATTTGAAGGGCTGATCTACTCCGACGCGATGAATATGAAGGGGGTTACCAAATACTTTCCCGACGGCAAAGCCGATGCAATGGGCCTCGAAGCGGGCATGGACCTGCTGGAATTTACCGAAGATGTGAACAAATCCATTGCCGAGATAAAAAAGAGCATTGCAGAAGGAAAAATCACGCAGGCGGAGATCGATTTCCGTTGCCGGAAAGTGTTGGAGGCGAAGGCATGGGCAGGACTTAACCATTACAAACCGGTAGACCTGAACAATCTGTACGAAGACCTGAACCCCAAAGCCGCCGAACTAACCAACCGCCTGCTCACTGAAAAAGCCCTGACGATCCTTAAAAACGACAATAGCATTCTCCCCCTGCGTGAACTGGACACCCTTAAAATCGCTTCCATTTCCGTTGGGGCCGATACCATTACCACTTTCCAGAATACGCTGGGGCTTTACACGACCGTAGACCACTTCCAGATCCCCGCGAAGGCTACCGCGGAGCAGATCGAGGCGGTACGTTCGAAATTGAATGCTTATAACCTGCTGCTGGTGGGTGTGCATCTGGGAAGCATTTCCCCGCGGACCAGTTATGGCCTTACAGAGCCTATGAGCGCCGTTTTGCAGGAGTTAATTGCTACTAAAAAAGCGATCGTGTCAGTTTTTGGGAACCCTTATGCCCTTAACAAAATGCCGAAAACCGACGACGCGAAAGCGCTGGTCATGGCTTATCAACTTACGCCTTACACGCAGGATTTGTCGGCCCAGCTGATCTTCGGGGCCATTCCGGCGCTAGGCAAGCTGCCGGTCACGGTGAATGCACAATATCCTTACAATGCGGGCATCGAAACCCCTGCATTGGGAAGACTGAAATACACCATACCGGAAGAAATCGGGTTGGATTCAAAGGCTATCACCATTAAAATAGATTCTATCGCTAATGCCGCTGTAACACAAAAGGCAACGCCGGGCTGCGTGGTGCAGCTGGCAAAGGACGGCAAGGTGTTTTTCCGCAAAGCCTACGGTAAGCAAACCTACGAAGGTAACCATCCTGTAAAAGTCACAGATCTGTATGACCTGGCCTCGGTTACCAAGATCACCGCTTCCACCCTTGCATTGATGAGCCTTTGGGACCAGAAAAAGTTTGATCTGGATGCGACGATGAAGGATTACCTGCCCGATTTTGAAGGCTCCAACAAGGCCGACCTCCCATGGCGCCGCGTGCTCACCCACAGTGCTCGCCTGAAAGCATTTATTGTACTTTGGAAAGAAGCGCAAAAAACGGACGGCAGTTGGAAAAAGAGGACATTCAGTACCAAACAGTCCAAACGCTATCCTACTTCGGTGGTTGGCGATAGTCTGTTTATTTTCAAGAATTACGACAAGACGATATTCAAATCGATCCGGGACTCTCCTTTGAACGAAAAAGAAGGCTACGTTTACAGCGACCTTTCATTCATTCTCTATCCTCAAATTGTAAAACGGCTGAGCGGCGAGAATTTCGAGGATTACCTGAAAAACCATTACTACCACAAACTCGGCGCTAATACACTCACTTTCAACCCGAAGCGCTTTTACAAACTGGACGACATCGTACCCACGGAACGCGACACGTTCTTCCGCATGACGCAGCTGCACGGCCAGGTGCATGACGAAGCGGCAGCAATGCTGGGCGGGCTCAGCGGCCATGCCGGTCTTTTCGGTACTTCCAACGATGTAATGAAAGTCTGGCAAATGTATTTGCAGGATGGCTACTACGGCGGCCAGCAGCTGCTGAGTAAGGATGCACTTATTGAATTTACGCGGTACCAGTACCCCGAGGAGGGCAGCCGTCGCGGTATCGGGTTCGACAAGCCTACCTTCAAATACACGGGCAATGCGCCGCGGTACGCAAGCCCGTCGAGCTTCGGGCACACGGGTTACACGGGCATTATGACCTGGGCTGATCCTGCGTGGGGGTTGAACTACGTCTTTTTGTCGAACCGGGTTTATCCTACGCGCGAGAACAACAAGATTTCAACGATGAACATCCGGACGTCGATCATGGATGTGGTGTATGAGCAGCTTTTAAAAAAGTAACTCCGGTTACTCGCGCCGAACCCTGAACTTGCTACCTTTGTAATTCACGAATCAGGTTATATCATGTACTATCGGTTTGATAAAGAAAAAGCGTCCCGACGGCCAGGAGTCACGCCGTTGAAGGAAGCTATCGATCAGATGCTCGATAGGTACAAGCTTCGTAACCGTTTCGACCAATCCTACGTGGTTGCGCATTGGGACAAGATCATGGGTTCGGCCATTGCCACCCGCACCAAGAAAGTGTATATTAAGGACGGTACCCTTTTCCTTCAAATCGAATCCGCGCCACTGCGCAACGAACTTTTCCGCGCCAAAGCCAAGATCATCGAGCTCATCAACCGCGAAATGGGCAGTAACCTCGTGCAGGATGTGATTTTTGTCTAGCATTGCTTATTAATCTGAATGAATCCAATCCAGTTTCCTGCATTTTTGAGACCTGGCGATCGTGTCGGGGTGGTGGCGCCGGCGAGCGTTGTGAAGTATGAAGATCTTGTTCCGGGCATCAAATTGTTCACTGAACAATGGGGGCTGGAAGTGGTGGAGGGCCAAACCCTGAAAACCTCTTTTAACCAGTTTTCAGCGTCCGATGAAGACCGGCTGGCGGATGTGCAGCAAATGCTCGATGACCCTTCCATTAAGGCGATTATCGCCGCTCGCGGAGGTTATGGCTGTTCCAGGATCGTGGATGACCTCAATTTTGACCATTTCCTCAAAAACCCGAAATGGATCGTCGGTTTCAGTGACCTGACGGCCTTTCTCGCGAAGACTTTCCAGCTCGGCTACGCGAGCATTCACGCGCCTATGGCAAAAAGTATCACGACCACAGGCTCGGAAATGGCAGCGGAATCGCTTAGGCAAATGCTTTTCGGCGAGTTGCCGTCGTATCATGTACCTGCGCACCCGTTGAACCGCACAGGCCATGCGACGGCCCCGGTTGTAGGCGGGAACCTTTGCCTGCTTGCCCACATGATCGGCTCCGAAACCGAGATCGACACGGACGGCAAAATATTGTTCATCGAGGACATCAATGAATACCTGTACAATCTGGACCGGATGATGATCCAGCTGAAACGCTCTGGCAAGCTGGCCAACCTTGCGGGGCTTGTCGTTGGACAGTTTACAGATATGAAAGACAATAACAGTCCCACATTCGGCAAAGATTCGTACCAGATCATCGAAGAGCATGTGGCGGGATTCGGCTATCCGGTGTGCTACGATTTCCCCGTAGGCCACGTGGGCGACAACCGCGCCATGGGCGTAGGCATGGAAGCTGCATTCGATGTGTCCGAAGGGGCCGCAGCGCTCCGCTTTCTATCAAATTCCCAAGCTGTTTAGCTAAGAGATATGACAAATTTCAAGGATAAGGTGGTCTGGATCACAGGTGCGTCGTCCGGGATCGGCGAGGCGTTGACCATGGCTTTTGCCAAAGAAGGTGCAAAGCTCGTGCTGACGGCCCGCCGCCGCGAAGAACTCGAAAGGGTTAAGCAGCAAACCGCATTGCCCGACGCCGATGTGCTGATATTACCGCTGGACGTTACCCAGTTCGAGCAGGCGGGCCCTGCCGCCGAAAGGGTGATCGCGCATTTCGGAAGGATCGACGTGATGGTGCATAACGCGGGCGTCAGTCAGCGTTCCTACATCCACGATACCGATCTGGAAGTTTATCAGAGCCTGATGAATGTCAATTTTTTCAGCACGGTGGCGCTAACCAAAGCGGTTTTGCCGCATATGATCGCACGGCAATCCGGGCATTTTATCATCATGAGCAGCGTCGCAGGCAAGATCGGCACGATTATGCGCTCGGGCTACAATGCAGCCAAACATGCTTTGCAAGGCTTTTACGACTCACTGCGCGCCGAAGGTTACCAGCACAATATCAAGGTTACCACGATCTGCCCGGGCTACATCCGCACAAATATTTCTTTAAATGCATTGAATGCATCGGGGGACAAATTTGGCAAAATGGATAGCAACCAGGCCAAAGGCATTCCCGCGGATGTCTGCGCCGAAAAAATACTTGATGCGGTCCGGAAGGACAAGAAAGAAATCTACATCGGCGGGTTCAAAGAGGTCGCCGCCATTTACCTGAAAAGGTTCTTCCCGAACCTGTTGTTTGATCAGGTCAGGAAGAACATTCCGGAATAGACATTATTTTGCTTTCGCTTTTTCGAGATAGTCGGTAGCGAGGCGGGCAATCGAGCGCACACCGAGCACAAGGCTGCCTTCGTCGACATGGAAGTCGGGCGTGTGGTGGGGCGCGGCTTCCGCAACAGTTTTACCTTTCGGCATCCCGCCCAGAAAGAAGAAAAAGCCCGGTACTTTCTGCTGATAGTAGGCAAAGTCCTCTGCGCCGGTTTTGGCCGGAATGATATTCACATGCTCTTTCCCGGCGACATTCTCCAATGTACCGATCATTTTGGCAGTGAGTGCCTCATTATTGAACGTCACCGGATACATGACGTCGATATCGACTGATGCCGTTGCCCCCGCACTTTCCGCGATGTTCGTCGAAATTTCATTCAGGCGCTTATGCACATACGAATGCATTGTTTCGTCGAATGTCCGGATGGTACCGATCATTTTCACTGACTCCGGGATGATATTTTGCCTTACCCCGCCGTGAATAGCACCGATGGTCACCACCGCAGGTGCCTGCGTGAGGTTCAGGTTACGGCTCACAATCGTTTGCAATGCAGTAACAATCTGGGAAGAAGTCACGATCGGATCGACACCGGACCACGGATAGGCGCCATGCGTTTGTTTTCCTTTTACATCAATACTAAAAAAATCCACCGCCGCCATGGTTGCCCCCGGGCGGTAGGCAATTTTGCCCACTTCGATCTGGGAATCGATGTGCAGCCCAAATATCGCATCGACTTTTGGGTTGTCCAGCACGCCTTCTTTCAACATCAGTTCGGCACCGCCCTCCTCTCCTTCCGGGGCCCCTTCTTCTGCCGGTTGAAATATGAATTTGATGGTGCCTGGAAGCTCATTCTTCATCGAGGCCAGCACTTCCGCCACGCCCATGAGTATCGCAATGTGGGTATCATGCCCGCACGCGTGCATCACGCCCGTATTTTGTCCATTATAGTTGGTCGTAACCTTCGATTTGAATGGAAGCACCCCCCGCTCGGTCACGGGCAGACCATCCATATCAGCCCGCAAAGCCACCACAGGGCCCGGCTTACCGCCTTTCAGGATACCCACGACGCCCGTATGCGCGACACCGGTTTTTACCTCGATGCCCAGCTGTTTCAGATGGTTGGCAACTTTTTCGGCTGTTTTAAATTCGCGGTTACCGAGCTCCGGGTTCTGGTGAAAATCACGGCGCCATTCGACCAGTTTTTTCTCTAGTGCCGGCGCTTTCTGGTCAATTGATCTGGCCAGCGGAGACTGGGCCGACGCCGAGTGCCCGGCAATCGCTGCGATCAGTACCGCAGCTGACATGCGGCAGAATTTATTGGAGATTTTGGTAGTAAAAGGAGTTGTCATATGACGTTGTTAAAAGGTCTGGTTTTTCAAGATCGGAAAGATATTCTACGGTTCCAAATTAGCCTGTTTCAAAACAAAAAAGGCCTTACCCGGATCGGATAAGGCCTTGATAGGGTTGATTGCGAGAATCAATGTTCGTCTTCCAGGAAACCTGTGCGA
>CBIHPQ010000015.1:0-30081 GCA_966211825.1 uncultured Dyadobacter sp.
TACACCGCGCATGGCCCGCAGCTGTATGTGTACGGGTACGGGCGCGAGTACATTTCGGGAATCAGCAATATTGCGGTGTATGTTGCCGGCACTTCGTATGCGTTTTCGGCTGACAAGCTGGCTATTTTCTCTGATTTTGTCAGAAAAGGTTTCATCAAACCTTCCCGCGGCGCCTATGCCGACTATAACCTCTACGGCCGCGGCGTGAGCCGCGCCAATGCGGGCAAGGCCGATGTCGCGCTCATTGAAAAAGTGAAAGCCTTCGACCTCCCCTCCCATGCTACCGAATACGACAATGCGATCCAGCGGATGCGCGGTTTGCAGCCAGCTTCCTACAATGTGTCGCCGGAGCACGTGCATTACTGGCGCACCGATTACACAGTGCATCACCGGCCGGGCTATATGTTTGGCCAGCGCAGTATTTCGAACCGCAATGCCAAATCGGAAATGGGCAATGGGGAGAATATCAAGGGGTATTACCTCACCGAAGGCGCCAATTTTATTGCAGTTAATGGAGATGAGTATTACAATATTTTCCCCGTTTGGGAATGGAATAAGGTCCCCGGAACCACCGTGCCCGAAATCACCACCTACCCCGTGAGAGCTTCCTGGGGCGTGAATTTTGGCACAGTACCCTTTGTAGGCGGTGTTTCAGACGGTGTTTACGGCGCCAGCGCCTTCGCGATGAGCGATTATGGCACGACGGCAAAGAAAGCATGGTTTTATTTTGATAATGAGATCGTTTGCCTCGGTGCGGGTATCACTTCCTCCGCCGCCCAGGCCATTAACACGACGGTGAATCAATGCCTTTTAAAAACGGACGTGACGGTTTCCGATGCTTCGAACAATGTCAGCGTGCTCGGCAACGGTTCGCGCGACTATAATGGAAATTTAAAATGGGCCTTGCAGGGCAATGTCGGCTATTATTTCCCGCAGGCGGGACTCGTTTCACTCAGTAACCAGGGCCAGACCGGCAGCTGGTCGTCCATTAACACCACCGGCTCCACGGCTTCGGTATCCGCCGATGTTTTCAAATTATGGTTCAAACACGGCGTCGCGCCGAGCAACGCTTCCTACGCCTATTTCGTACTGCCCGGCAAAACTTCAGCAAGCGAAATGCAGGCTTATAATGCGGCCGATATCAGCATATTAACCAATACTTCCACCGTGCAGGCGGTGCGGCACAATGGCCTGGGTATCTGGCAGATCGTGTTTTACCAACCCGGCACATTCACGGACGGCCAGGTGACGGTGAAAGTAGACAAGGCTTGCGTAGTCATGTTGAAAAACACGGCCAGCAACGACGTTACGGTGCATATCGCCGATCCGGCGCAGAGTGCGCAGCAGATTTATGTGGGTTTCAAAAATAACCAATTTGCAACCATGAGAGCCGCGACAGTCAATATGCCTTCTGGCGCGAACGCGGGAAGCTCGGTGGAGACGCACATCACCGGCAGCAGTCCCGATTACCAGCAACCCGTTGCGCCGCTCTTGACGCTCACCAGCGTAGCGGACGCCTTCGTACGCAGTGGCGGAAGCGGCAGCACGGCAGCCTATGCCACCACCAACTACGGTTCCGACGCGGTACTGACGGTGAAAAAGGAAAGCCCCGGATATGACCGCGAAGCATTCCTGAAATTCGACCTGAGCACCGTTCCTTCTGCCCCCGACAGCGCCGTGCTGCAATTGCGGGTAAACAATGCGAATACCTCGATTGCGAGCACCAAATGGGCGTTCTATCTCGTGGAAAACAACAGCTGGACGGAAACGGGCATTAACTGGTCGAACAAACCGGCACATACCACCCGGCTCGGCGAGCTCACCGGCACTGTAACAGGCTCCACCATCCGGTTGAATGTATCGTCCGCAGTGATGGGCCGCCTCGCCGGCGACAAGGTCCTGTCGCTGCACATTGTTTCAGAACCGACTACCACGGACGGGCCGATTATCAGCAAAACCGATGCGGGTTTCAATGCACGGGAAGATGCCAATGCGCTCTACCGGCCGCAAGTCTTGATCTACGGTGGGGCAACGCCAGGCCCGGAGACATTGAAAGATTCCGTGCTGACCACGGCCGATTCATACGTACGCAGCAATGGCAATGCGGCTAACAACTATGGTTCACAGGGCTATCTGGTTGCCCGCAACAAGTCCGACGATACACAGGAAATATACCTGGCATTCGATCTGCACGGTATGCGCCGCAATGTTTCCAATGCCAAAATCCGGCTCTGGGCCATTGAAAGCGGCCTGAGCACCGGCTGGAACCTGTCCGTAGCTTCCAACAATTACTCGACCAGCGCCACGCCCTGGACCGAGACCGGTGTAAACTGGAACAACAAACCGCAGACGGGCAGCTCCATTGCCAGCGCCACCGCTCCCGCAGCGGCAGGTTACGTCTATTTCGACGTTACGTCCGCATTCAGCAGCATTTCGTCAGACAGCATCCTCACCGTCAGGATCGCGGGAACTACCGACGTTTACAGCTCCTTCCGGTCGAGGAATTTCGGAACAGACCTGCTTCGCCCCAAACTCATTTACGAGTACAGCACGGGCGGGCAATCGCCGACACTTCCCGTCGAACTTGCCTATTTCAAAGGTAATGCGGTGGATAAAACGGTAATGCTGTCCTGGGAAACGGCCACGGAAGAAAATAACAGCCATTTCGAAGTGGAGCGCAGTTCCGATGCACGCAACTTCCGCACGATCGCACGCGTGGCCGGTTCGGGAACAAGCCGCGTTTCCAGAAAATATTCGGTGACGGATAGCGAGGCAGCGTACGGAAACCTCTATTACCGGCTCAAACAGGTCGACGAGGATGGTACGGCCACATTCTCTACCATTATTTCAGTTTTATTTAAACCGAAGGAAACACTTTTCACCATCGGGCCAAACCCGGCTTCCGACCGGCTGGATGTGTTTTTGGGAGATGATGGTGCAGACGCGACCTTGTCAATCATCAATTCCAATGGCCTGACGCTGGCAAAAAAACGGGTTTCCAAAAACCCCACAGCCAGTTTCGACCTGACCGGATATTTGCCGGGCACCTACCTGATCAGGATCGGCAAAGCGCAGGCAGTGCAGACCTACCGGTTTGTGATTGCAAAATAAGTTAACCGTTCCCGCCCGCTGGTGCACGTCCGCGCTGGCCGGCGGGAATTATATGTTAAGCGATGTCGATCGTTGCCACGAGCCAGTCCCGCACGATGGCCGACAACGCCTCCCGGCCCGCTTCCACTGCCTCCAAATTTTTAAAAGAAGCAATCGCCCTGTCGTTTTCTTTCCAAACCAACAGCCCCGAACTATCCTGAACAAGCCTTTCTACGGGTTGCTCTTTTACTTTCGCCCCGCGGTGAAAAACGAGCTGGATTTGCTTGGGAGGCTGAATCCGCATCGTTATCCGGTCTTGCGTGCCTACCGAATAGTTGGGGCCATTCCATTTTATATTTTCTTCCAGCAATGCACTGGCCTCCAAAATAACCAGGCGCAGCGCTTCGATCTCCGGCCGTAACGGATGTTGGAGTTCGTCTAAAAATCGGGTAACATCTTGGTTCAGAGACATTGGATAGGAAATTTATGAGTAAAAAGCACTTAGTCTAAAATAGCCTGACAAAATCGTATCGTATTACCGTCGGCGTCTGTAACATAAAACTCCCTTCTTCCCCAGGTCTGATCCACCGGCCCCTGATGTACCGGCGACCCGGTCTTATGCGATGTGTCCAGCCCTCGCTCCTGGTATTTAGCGAACAATGCGTCCACGTCTTCCACCCAAAAATAAACGATCGATCCAAATAAGCCCGGCCCCTCGGCAACGGTCAGTTGCAGGTTGCAGCCATCCCTGCCAAGATCCACCACGGGCGATCCGGAGTGGTCGTCGGGATCGGTCATCCGGAAATCCAGGACCTCCGTGTAATGCCTGATGGCGGCAGCCATGTTCGTGACTTTGAAAAGCGGGACGATCATATATCAAAAGGTTTTCATTAGTATTTTCCGCATTAATAAGCCACCGTCTTCGTCGAAATACCGATGCGGTTCAGGAAGTTGATATGGCTGATGCAGATCATGATGTCGGCGATTTCACGGGTCGTGAAATGTGCTTTCGCATTTTCATAGGTTTCGTCGGCAACCCCATCGATGGAAATGTGCGTAATCTCCTCCGTCAGTTGCAGGGCAATTCTTTCGCTGTCGGTGAACAACGGGCTTTCCTTCCATGCCGGGAGCGCGAAAATCCTCCGGGCCGATTCCCCGATTTGCAGCGCTTCGGAGGTGTGGTAGTCGATACAATAGGCGCATTTGTTGATCTGCGAAGCGCGGATCTTGATGAGCTCGATCAGGCTCCGGGGAATGGAGGACGCATAAATTCGTTTTTCAATGGCGGAAATGTGCGTCCAGTATAACGGTTCCTCTTTCCAGACGTCCAGGCGGTGTTTAACAACTTTGCTCATGATTGGTTCTGTTTTGTTTTCTTTGACAAAATTGGCCAGTCAGGCGCAGGAAGTTCTTAAACTGGTTTAAGAAAGGAATTTCCTCCGTATTTCACTCAAATATTCAGGGGTAAAGCCCAGGAAGGAGGCGAGCAGGTATTGCGGTATCCTTTGCATAAATGCAGGATATTTCGAGCTGAAATCCTGGTACAATTCCTCTTTCGACAGCTCGTAGGTCTTGCGGATCCTCATTTGTGACGCCGCATAAGCCCGCTGGAAAATCTGGTGAAAGTATTCGCTGAGCTCGGGAATGGCCGAAAGCATTTCCCGCTGTTGCGCGGCGGAAATACACAGCACTTCGGTGGCCTCAATGGCGCGGACGCCAAATTGGGCGATCCCGCTGTTCTGGAACGCCATAAAATCGCTCGTCCACCAGTTCTCCAGTGCGAAATCGATCGTCTGCTCCACGCCGTTCTGCCGCAGATAGTACAGATGGACGCATCCTTTCACGATAAAAAATTTCTCGTTGCACCGCTGGCCTTCTTCCAGCAGCAGCTCCTTCTTTTTAAAAGTTCTGTGTTCAAAGAAGTCCCCGATCGAATTCAGTTTCTCGGGCTCTATCGAGCAATATTGGCCAATATGGGTAATCAGTTGCTGCATAAGGATCGTCCCGGTTTGTGCGGAAGCAAAATTACGGCATTTGGGCTTTGGGCGAATCGGCAGGTAAAAATTATGCGTTTTCGTGCACGCACCATTAATCATCCTGATAGAATTTGCTAAATTCGTTTTTCCCAAGAAAATATTATGCGCGACGACGACCATCTTTATGAGCTGGAATTGTACAGCCTCGCAAAGTCAGGTGACGAAAGCGCCTTCACGATGCTGTACCGCCGTCATTGGCAAAGCCTCTTCAACGGGGCCTACAAGCGGCTGCAATGCAAAGACCAGTCACAGGACATCGTTCAGAACATTTTCATTGATTTTTGGGAAAGAAGAAACTCCCTGAACGTGTGCAACGTACAGGCCTACCTGCACACGGCCGTGCGTTTCCAGGTGTTTAAGTTCACGGCCCGCCAGCCACAGAATGCGCAGCTGCTGCACAATTTCGAAGCTAGCCTTGCCGCCACCGGGCATGCCGATGACGGGGTACTGGAAGAGGAAGTGCAAACGCTGCTGAGCCTGTGGATCGAAGCGCTGCCCGGCAAGCGCCGTGAAATTTTCCTGCAACATTATTTCGAAGGGCTCTCCACCTCCCAAATCGCCGAGCGGCTTAACATTACCCAAAAAACCGTCCAGAACCAGCTCAACACCGCTACCATTGAGCTCCGGACGAAGTTTGATAAAATTTTGTGTCTCGACCTGATCGCATTATCAATTTTCTTCCAATAATACCGCCTCAGTCTTTTTATTCCGTGTTTTAAAAAAAAATAGAAAAAATTCCGGATCCGGCTTGGGAGTCGGGGCCGCGTTTTGGTACATGTGTCAGGAATGGCATTGTACCCGCCGTCCGCCCCTATTATGAAAGCATTTGATGGCAAAGAGGATTTCCTCAGAATGATCCGGAATTACCTGAACGGCAAGGCCAGCGACAAAGAGCGGGCGTTTCTGGAAAAGTTCTATGAGAGCCACAACCATGAGCAGGACCTGCTCGACCGGTACACCGGCGAAGACAGGGCAATGCTGGGCCGGGAAATGGAACACAATATCCTCAGGAGCATTGCAGCGAACCGCGAAAAAAAGCGCCCGCTGTTTTCCTGGCCGAAGCTTTCGGTCGCCGCCGCGGTGGTGCTGATGGCATTTGGAGTATTGTTTTACCTGAAAAACCAGCCAAAAACTTCCACGCAAATCATCAACAAACCGACCGACTTCGCGCCGGGCGGCGAGCGTGCATTGCTCACCCTCGCCGACGGCTCGACAGTCGTGCTCGATAGCGCCAGCCAGGGGCATATTGCCAGCCAGGGAAATGCAACCATTACCAAAAACGGCGATGGCGAGCTGGCCTATCAAATCAGTAAGCATGACAAAACAGTGGCCGGAACGAATACCATCAGCACGCCGGCTGGCGGGCAATACGGCATCAGGCTGCCCGATGGGAGCCAGGTATGGCTGAATGCACGGTCGTCGATCACATTCCCCACTGCATTTGCCGACGGGGAGCGGCACGTGAAGGTGCAGGGGGAAGTGTATTTTGAGGTAAAAAAAGAAAAAGGAAAACCGTTCGTCGTCGATGTCGACGGAAGGCAGCGGGTGGTCGTAACAGGTACCCATTTCAATGTAAACGCCTACCCCGACGAGCCTGAGATACGGACCACATTGCTGGAAGGGGCCGTGAGCGTGGCAGCGGGCCCGGGCAGCGATAACCTGCAACTAGCGCCCGGAGAGCAGGCCAGTTTCAATGTTGGGGGCCGCTTTCACAAGGCGACCGTCGATGTGAGCGAAACCGTTGCATGGAAAAACGGGCTTTTCCAGTTCCGCGAAACATCGCTGGCAGCGATCATGCGGGACATTGAGCGGTGGTATAATGTGGAAGTGATTTATCCGGAAGGTGTCCCGCAAAAGCGGTTTTCAGGCAAGCTGAGACGTAATTCAAAAGCCTCTGAAATTCTTGAAATTTTGAAGTTTGCCGGTGTCAATTTCCGCATTGAAGGCAGCGAGCGGCCGGGGTATAGCGGGAAGATCGTCGTGCTGCCGGCAGAAAAGACCTTGTAACCCAATCTTTTTTTTCACTAAACCAGCCACTTAATGACAGTACATCTACGAAGTCCTTAGCTCCCGGCCCCGGTTACAGAAAAAAACCGCAGACGTGCTCGAACCACATCTACGGCGACGTTCAGGCTAACCGCTGCGGCAATGCCGTGCAAGAATCTCACATCTTTTATTAACCCAAACATTGTAAAAGTAATGAATTTTCATTCACAAGGGAAGACTGTGCCCGATGCACAGCCGGGTTTCCTGTGCCTTCTGAAAGGCCTGGCGAAACCGTTGCGCATCTCAACGCCATTTAAGCACCAGATCATTATGCGCCTCAACTTAATCACGATCCTGCTGATTGCCTTCCTGGTTCGCGCCCAGGCAGGCAGCTTCGCCCAGCCGATTACGTTATCGGAGAAAAATGCGCCTGTTGAGCGCGTTTTCGGCGTAATAGAGGCACAGAGCGGCCACGTATTTTTCTACGACAGCGAGGACGTCCGCGGCCTGAAAGTGAGCGTCAATATGAAGAACGCCTCTCTTCAGGAGACATTAACGCAATGCTTCCAGGGGTTGCCGCTGGCCTACAAGATCGTGGACAAAACGGTAGTAGTAAGGAAGCTCGAAAGCCCGGCCAAAAAGTCGGCCGATCCGCAGCCGGTTTCACTGATCCGCGACATTCAGGCTGAATTCAGGATAACGGGCAAGGTGCTCGACGACAAAGGCGATGCCTTGCCGGGTGTGAGCGTGCTGCTCAAAGGATCCAGCCAGGGAACTTCGTCGGACATCAACGGCGACTGGGAACTGTCGGTGCCCGACAAAGGGGCGATCCTGGTTTTCAGCTTCGTCGGGTTTACGACGCAGGAAATTACCGTCGGTAGCCAGTCCGCGATCAACGTCACGATGGCGGCCGATATCCGCGGACTCGAAGAGCTGGTCGTGGTGGGTTATGGCGCGCAGAAGAAGGTGAACCTCACCGGCGCCATTACTTCGGTCAATTCGGTGGATCTGAACAACCAGTCGGCCTCTAACCTCTCGAACACGCTTGCGGGACGGGCGCCGGGCGTGAATGTGACCAATACGTCGGGGCTCTCGGGCGCAAGCTCGTCCATACGTATGCGGGGAAGTTTCGGCGATCCGCTGTATGTGATCGACGGTATTGTGCGCGACCAGGAGGCATTTGATGTGCTGGAAGCGAACGAGATCGACCAGATGAACTTCCTCAAAGACGCTGCGACGGCTTCCATTTACGGCTCGCGTGCGGGCAATGGTGTGGTGATG
Source organism: uncultured Dyadobacter sp. (assembly GCA_966211825.1). Lineage (GTDB taxonomy): Bacteria > Bacteroidota > Bacteroidia > Cytophagales > Spirosomataceae > Dyadobacter. The sequence continues at coordinate 8,394 of CBIHPQ010000015.1, forward strand.
GTAACCACCAAATCGGGCGTCCAGCAAAAACCTACGTTTAATTTCCAGTCCAACTACTCCACCAACCGGCCTACCCAGACGTTACTTTCGGACCTGACGACGGCCGAGGACGAGCTCATTTACCAGAACCGGGTGGCACAATTCAACGGCACGCCGATCCCCAACGGTCAGCGCGAGTTTGATTATTTCAAAGACAAACGCTACAATGTCCACGATTTCATCTGGCAAAACCCTTACAGCCACCGGCACTCGCTCAGCGTGACGGGCGGCGACAAGAAGATCACCTATTACTCGCTACTGAGCTATCGCGGGGAAGAGGGTTCTTATAAAAGCCTGGAAAACGGCAAGTTCAACCTCCGGACCAATGTAACGGCGCAGATCAACGACGCCGTCAAGGTAGGCCTCAACATTGCCGCCTACCAGCAGAACCTCGACCGGTTTTACTGGCCCTTCACGCTGGACGACGATTTCGACGTATCGGACCTTTACCGGGTAACATTCAACTGGCCTAAGTTGTACCCCTTTTATACCGAAGCCGACGGAACACCGGCCGACTACCAGACCGCCTACCCCGTGCAAACGCCGATGGGCAGCTGGCAGGCTTGGAGTGTGATCGACCAGGTGATCGGCGACCGGTATATCAAGACCCGCAACCGCAACCTGAACTCAATCCTTACGCTGGATATCAAGCTCGACAAGCTTATTCCGGGACTTTCCACGAAGATTATGGGTAACTACATCGCCGAGGATTTCATGCGGAAGAAATACATGACCTTCCAGAAAAACTATGTTTTCAACCAGGCCGACCCCAATGGCAACCGGTTCATCCCCGGCGCGCCCGACGAGAGCAAGATCAATATTTTCACATTCAGCCAGAACCAGCCATTCCTGAACTATAACATTTCGACCGGATGGAGCTACCAGCTCGACTGGTTTTTGAATTACAGCCATACTTTCGGGAAACACGGGGTGGATGGTCTGATGGTATTCGAACAGGCGCAAAATGGTTCCTACTCGGCCACGGCGCAGCTGGAAGAGCCGCTTACTGCCTATGACCAGGCATTTGTATACTCTACCGATACCCAGCGCCGCAATGGTAGTGCCTACGAGGAAATCGGTGCCAGAAGATCCTGGATCGGCCGCCTCAACTATAATTACGACAGCCGGTACATTGCGGAATTCTCCTTCCGCTACGACGGCAACACGCTTTTCCCGAAAGGAAAACGCTGGGGCTTCTTCCCGTCGGTATCGGCTGCATGGCGTATTTCCGAGGAGCAGTTCATGAAAAACAGTACTTCTTTCCTCGACGATCTCAAATTGCGTCTTTCCTATGGAACGACGGGTAACGACCTTAATGTAAACAACTTAAAGATCAGCCCATTCTCTTACAGCTACCGCTACCAGAATGCAGGAAGCTATATTTTTGGGGATAAACTCTACCAGAGCATTGCGCCGGGTGCAACGCCTAACCCTAACCTCACCTGGGCGACCTCGGCAACTTATAATGTCGGACTGGATTTTGGTTTCCTCAAAAACCGCCTCTATGGAACGCTGGATGTGTTTTTGAAAAAAGAAACAAATATCCTCGGCTCCCGCGTGGTGACACTGCCGGACAACTACGGCCAGGGCCTGGCACCCGAAAACTATGCGGCACGGTCGTGGCGCGGCGGCGAATTGTTCATGGAATGGCGCGATAAGGCGTTCGATAACAAAGTCAACTATGCTATCAATGCAAACATCGGCTATTCCAAAGACCGCTGGGATATCCTCGACGAATCGGCGGCCTTCCAGCCCGGCGGCAACCGTCATTTCCAGAGCCAGGTAGGCCAGCCGGCTAACCGCATCATCGGCCTGAAAACCATTGGAATGGTCCGTACGCAGGATGAGCTCGATGCATTACTTGCCTCCGGTTTGAAACAATATGGCCGTAACCCTTACCTGGGCGGGCTGTATTTTGAAGATTTCCGCGGGGACGGCTACGCGCCGGGGCCCGACGGCAAGATCGACGGCAACGATATCCAGGTCCTTTCCACCAATGCGACGCCGCGGATCAACTTCGGTTTTGGATTGAATGTCTCTTACAAAGGGCTGGCGATCAACTCGCACTTCCAGGGCGTGGGTGCTTACGACCGCATTATCAGCAACCAGGAGGGCGAGGGAATGCGGCAGCACGGCGGTACGGTGAGACCCTACTACCCTATCTGGGCCGACGACGTGTGGACGCCCGAAAATCCCAATGCGAAATACCCGCGTCCTGTCGGGCAGAACTGGTACGAATCAGGCACGGGCGCCACGTCGTTCTGGATCCGCAATGGCGCCTACCTGAGGCTGAAAAACCTGAACATTGCCTATAATATCCCGAAGAAATGGGCATCGCTGCTCAAACTGGGCAGCCTGCAAGTGTACGCGAACGGTACCAACCTGTTTGCGATCTCGAAAGTGAAGGAATTCCATGATCCCGAACAGAAGAACTACGACTCCTTCCCGATCATGAAAACCTATACCGTTGGTCTCGATCTCAAATTCTAAGCTCAAACAGACATGAAGAAAATATTTTCCCTGATCCTCGGTATCTCGCTGTTCTGCACATCCTGCAACGATGTGCTCGACGTGGAGGATATCAGCAACTATAACCCAGAGCTGGTGTGGAACGACGCCAACGTGGCGAATGCTTACATGGCCAACCTTTACCCGATGTTCGGGAACTGGAGCGCCGGTGCAGATGCATTCAGCCAGCAACTGGCGGGTATCAACTTTTATTCCGACCGGATCACGATCACGAACGGCGAGTTCAAGGTATGGAATTACGGCACAGTCAGACTGATCAACCAGGCGATCGTGGATGTGAACAAAGGCAGGCTTTCCGATGCTGTGAAGGCTGGTATCACCGCCCAGGCGCTTTTCATGCGTGCTTTTACCTATTTCAATATGGTGAAAGCACACGGCGGCGTTCCCTACATTACCGTCCCGCAGGACCGCTATACCGATGAGCTTGCCGTTCCCCGGAACTCTACCGCCGAATGTTTTGACCTGATCATCAAAGACCTAGACCAGGCGATAGCCGGCCTGCCCAAACGGATCGTCCCGAGTTCCGGCGATTTCGGCAAGATCGACGGAAATTTTGCGCTGGCTTTCAAAGCGAAAGTGCTGTTATGGAAAGCATCTCCCCAGTTTAATCCTGCCAAACCATTCAACAATACTTATTGGACGGCGGCTTACGAGGTTAATAAAAAGGCTTACGAGGACCTAAAAGCGCAGGGTTACGGACTGGTCGAGAATTACTCGGAGATTGCGCTCGTGGAAAGAGGCAAGGAGTCGGTTTTTACGGTGATTAACTCTTACCCGAACAAGGTGGCCGCCTGGGACCACGGCGTGCGCCCCGGTTCGGAAAGCCGCGGCCCGGCTTCGGCGGTGCCTACCTGGGAGTTTATCAAGGAATATCCCATGAAGGACGGAAAGATGTTCAACGATCCCACCAGCAAGTATTTCAAGACAGAGGAAGCATTGCTGCAAAGTTTCTGGAAAGACCGCGACCCGCGTTTCGACAAGTCGATCGTTTGGAATGGCAAACTGTATGAAGTTTCGGGAAAAGCGGGAAAACGGCAGTACACCGCATTGGGCGTTGCGCACGAGCTGGATGATTTCGGGGTTAATCCCAAAGCCGGCGTCAACTCCACCAACCTGGACCGCTACACCGGCTTTTTTGTATTGAAAAACAGTCTTCTGAAACTGGCGCAGGCCGAAGTAGAACAATATGATGTGGATTTTGTGGCCATGCGTTTCGCGGAGGTAATGCTTAACTACGCCGAAACCGCCAACGAAACGGGTAAAACTGCCGAAGCGCTGGATATCCTCAAACAGATCCGCAAACGGGCGGGTATCGAGCCGGGCGCCGACGGGAACTACGGGATTGCGGCCACTACTACTGCCGCCATGCGCGAGGCGATCCTCGCAGAACGCAATGTGGAATTTGCATTCGAAGGGCACCGGTTCTACGACCTTCGCAGGCTCCGTATGCTCGACCGCCTCGACGGCACCACCAAACATGGCGTGGAAGCGATCGCGATCCTGCCCAACGGCCAGGATATGCCCATAGGCGAGGCCCGCGAGAAAGCTAACAAATACGAATTGACCGAAACAAATTTCAAATACAGCCTGCTGCAAGTGCCGCGCTCGGGCGTAAAGGTGAATGTTGTTCCCGACAAATATTATTTTTTCCCTATCCAGCGCGATATCCTGGACAGGAACAAGAGCCTGGAACAGAACAAGGACTGGGGAGGCACATTCGATCCCACATTGCCGTAACCAGGGGCCTATCCACTCACTTTTATCAAAGCCGGAGCGTTTTCTTCCGGCTTTGGCGTTTCCTTGTGAATTGAAATAAGTAAATTCGCAACGGCCTTGTATCCAACTGCGGCCATTAAGACTAAACTTCCTGATAAAATGAAATTTGCAATCCATGCATTCCTCGCCGGCGCATCACTGGCCCTTGCGCCATCTCTTTCGATCGCCCAGCAAGCTGCCGCAGGCGGCGCGCCGGTTGAGACCAAAAAAGCTAACTCGGAGTACAAGTCGGCTTTTCCAGGTCAGACACGTATCGGTTCAGTCGTAACCAAGACACCCTATGAAGGAAAAGTACTGACATCTTCCCTTGAAAGACCATGGGGCATTGCGGTACTGCCCGATGGCAGGTTCATCGTGACGGAAAAAGGCGGAACGATGCGGATCGTATCGGCCACCGGAGAAGTTGGAAAACCGATCGATGGCGTACCCAAAGTTAACAGCGACGGCCAGGGCGGCTTGCTGGGCATTACCCTGGACCCGGCTTTTGGCCAGAACAGAATGGTTTACTGGGCATTTTCAGAGCCACTCGCCGACGGTAACCTGACGGCCGTGGCCAAAGGAAAGCTTTCCGCCGACGGGACGAAACTGGAAAATGTGAAAGTCATTTATCAGGCCACACCAGCATATAAAGGTACACTGCATTATGGCGGCCGCGTGAAATTTGCGAAAGACGGAAACCTCTTCGTATCGACGGGAGAGCGCTCGGACCTGGTTACCCGCCCGCAAGCGCAGGACCTCAACTCAGGACTGGGCAAGGTGATCCGCATCACAACGGACGGCAAACCTGCCAAAGGGAACCCTTTCGAAGGCAAGGCCAATGCACGTCCGGAACTGTATTCGTACGGGCACCGCAATGTCCAGGGTCTGGCGATCAACCCCGTGACGGGCGATTTGTGGGAAACCGAGTTCGGCCCGAGAGGTGGCGACGAGATCAACCGAGTATTGCCGGGTAAAAACTACGGCTGGCCTACCATCACTTACGGAATCGAGTACAGCGGCAAGCAGATCGGCGATGTGATTCAGCAAAAAGAAGGAATGGAACAACCGGTGTATTACTATGACCCCGTTATTTCCCCAAGCGGTATCACTTTCTACGACGGCAAGCAAATACCGGAATGGAAAAATAACCTGTTTATCTCCTCACTCAGCGGTATGCACGTTTGCCGGATTGTGCTCAAAGACAATAAGGTTGTCGGCGAAGAAAGGCTGCTTGCCGGTGAAAACCAGCGGTTCCGCGATATTACCGAAGGAGCAGACGGCGCATTGTACGCTGTTACCGACCAGGGAAGACTGTATAAAATCGGTAAAAAGTAGTTTGTACGCCTGTTAACATACAAATTCAATTATCCCTTCACCCTTCTGACAGACAACCGGACCTGTGTTGTCGATCAGAAGGGTGTTTTTTATTGCCTATAACAATTTGATTTTAAGACGCTTTGGTACGCTTATTGCTAGTCATTCTGCAAACAACGACTGGTATGGAGAACGTGAAACCCATTGTTAAACAGGTTATCAAGATCTGGCGCCTTTATAAAACACAGCAACTGGCGCTGACGGTTGCTATGCGCCAGGAAATCCCTTTTCGTTTGCGGAATCTGCTGAGCCGCGATTATATGGTTTGTTCTGTGTTGAAAAAAGAAATGGCAAACCTGTACGATGCACTCAAATGCTGCATGCAAGACGCTTGCATTATGCGACCGGAGACCGCTATGGTGGTGGACGTGATAGACGACGTGGAACTGGCACTGGAAAAAATTGTCCATGTGCACCGGCAGATCATCGCAGAATATGAAACATTGTTCGCATTGGTGGAGGGCTCGAACCTGAATATTCAGATCCTTCGGCAGCATCGCAAGCAAATGACAAAAATGACCGCTGACCTTTCGGCCCAATCAACCCGATCGGACGCGGAAGACCAGCGGCATGTTTCAATGGCACATTGACGAACCATTGGTGGTCACCGTACCTCCCATTTGACTTTCCCCGGGAACGGATCGGTGGCCACAATATATTTACTACCTTTTTTTACAAGCACCAGCTCCTTTACATTTTCCTCACCGGGCAAAAAAAGCGCCATTTTAGCGGATGGAGTAGTTGCAAAATTCAGCAGTTCGATCCTCGACCAATCGATCTCACCCGTAGACTGCGCCACTTTTACCTGTGGAAGCACTGCTCCTTCCCGCACCAGCATTACCACCTCTAACTCACCGCCGGCGATCTCATGCCAGCCGCTTGCATAGGTTTTGCCAGTCTGATAATCGGTCCATTTGCCTTTCGGTAAATACACGCTGCGGGTCTTTGCGGTTTCGAAGAACGGTGCAACAAGTATGTCGGAGCCCAACATATATTCATTATCCACCATCCACGCACCGGGATCGTCCGGAAACTCCACGAGCAATGCCCGTACCATCGGCAACCCTTTTTCGGAAGCGATTTTGGATTGGGTATACATGTAGGGCATGAGCTTGTACTTCATTTCCACTGCCTTTCTGAAATAATTCTGAAAGTCTTCGCCATACTCCCAAGGCTCCTTGGGCGCCTGCCCGTGCGTGCGCGTATGCGACGCGAGCAGCCCCATCGGCAGCCAGCGGCGGTAAAGGTCTTCCGGTGTTTTCATCGTAAAACCGCCGATATCATGGCTCCAAAAAGTGAAACCCGACAATCCCAGTGACAAACCGCCACGCAGCTGCGCTTCCATTCCTTTATTCGTCGTCTCGGCGTCGCCTCCCCAATGGATCGGGTAACGCTGGCTGCCGGCCCAGGTGCTTCGTGCCCAGATAATGTTGTCGCCGGTCATTTTACGGGTAAGGTCGGAAACGATCTTGTTATAACGCAGCGGGTAGAGGTTATGCTCATAAAACCCCGTGCGGCCCGAAGCATATACGCCCGACAATGGCGCCGCCTCTCCGAAATCGACCTTAATGGCCGAAACACCCAGTTTCAGCAGCCCGGCAATTTTATCTTCATACCATTTCACCGTATTGGGATTGGAAAAATCCAGTATGGCATCCTCGTAGGGCAGTGTACCATTTCCATTTTTAACAGCCAGCCCTTTTTCCACGATTTCAGGGTAAAGGTCATTTTTTGGCACAAAATAAGGCAGTTGCCACAGCGACGTGTGGAAGCCCTGTTTTTTCAGGTCGGCGATCATCCCTTCCGGGTCCTTGAAGCGGCTTGGCGCAAAACGGTAGTCACAGCGCCAGTCGGTTTCGAACCAGCCGGTATCGAAATGGATCACGTCGGAGGGAATGCGGTTCTGGCGAAGTTTGGCAGCCACGTTCCGGCCATCCTGTTCGGAGAAATAGGTAATGCGGCTCATCCAAAGCCCGAACGACCACAATGGCGGCATGGAAGCCTTGCCGGTAAGGTCGGTGTAGGCGTCGAGAATGTCCTTGGGCTGGCCGAGGAACACAAACAGGTCGAGGTTCTCATCGCCGATCTGCATCGCATTCGACTCGCCATAAGTGGCCCCGAAATCACAGGTAATGGGTGAAGTAGTGTGCATGAACATGCCATACCCCCGCGAGCTCATGTAAAACGGAATGGGTTTGTACATCGTCTGCGTTTCGACGCCGTTCGGGTCGTGCGTCCAGAGCACGAGTTTCTGCCCGTTTTTATCCAGCCGCGTGAATGACTCGCCGCAGCCGAATATCTTTTCATCCGGTGAAATGGAGAACACCGCCGCCACGCTCCGCGAGTAGTCGGAAGCACGGCGGACAAATGAAAAGGGCAATGTAGGCGTGTAGGAAGCCTTGCCGTCGGCCTGGCTCCGGGTTTGGGTTAATACCTTGCCACCAGCGTCGCGGATGAGGATTTTCCAGGGGTTTTCATAAATGGTTACCGAACCGTAAGCACCCGTGTACTGGTGCCCGCCGCTGATCTTGCTGTACTTCCAGGATGCATCCTTTGCGGGCTCACCCGCGAGCATGAGCGACGCGCCGGATGCAGGCCCCTGCGCACCCGTGTTCGCACGGATGCGTACCGTACGCGGGGAAGTGAATTCAATGGAAAATGGCAGCACAGGGTCTTGGGCATACTCAATGGCCGGAAACTCGTTGCTGAACGAGCGCTTGTAGCTCAGCATCGAGTTGTTGAAGTTATGGGCAGAAAAAGGCTCGTTTCTATTCCATTTGATTTTGCCCGCGCCGGTAGCCGGATCGAATGCCGCCAGGCTGTCGGCGACGAAAATGGTGTTGGAAAAATCACGGAAATCGCCGCTGATATCGACGGGGTCGGTGATCAGCTTGCTATGCTGGGCGATGGTGCTGAAATGGGGGAATATCAAAAATGTTAGAAACAGGCTGCAAGCTTTAAGCCATAAGCTGTAAGCGCTGCTACGAAATGGACGCCTTAAGTGGTACATGGGGTGCTTTTCATACAAATGTGGTACCCGGTATCATCGGGTAATGATTTTCCGGCCACCGGAGGGCAACCTGGCAACAGCATCGCGAGGGCTCAACCGATGGCGGATAAAATATTGTTCGGCATTGTACCTACTTCTGCACGATCCGGAAATTGTCGACACTGCCGTTGAATGACGCAATAGCCACATCTGCCGAACCGAACGACACTTTCAGGTCGGTGACCTTGGAGACGTCGGCGATGGTTGAACCCGAGGCATTCTTGAATTCGGCAAGTTCGATCACCGCCGTTTTCCATCCGTTGGTCTGGTAACCTCCCGCAGCATATTCGGTAGAGTTCCAGGGCTGGAATGAGTAGGTATATTCACTGCCGCCAGCGGCGATGGTAATGTCGTATTTACCTGCTTTCCAGGGCTCTGCGATGTTGTGTTCGAATTTAAACTGGCGCGATGCTGCATCTCCCGCAGGCAACTTGAAATCGAAAGTGCAGGTCGAGAACACCCAGCCATCGTTATAACCGGTAGCGGGCAGTTTGGTTTGCTTGATCCTCGAAAACTTGCCTGAAATGGCCTGGGCGTCGGTAGCGGCAACGATTGGCGCACCACCCCAGCACACTTCCTTTCCCCAGGTAGTGGCAGGCACATCGAAGTTGACCATATTACCTGCGGCGACGTCGTTTATTTTGAAAGTAGTTTTGGCAGTTCCAAACTCTCCTTCGACAGTGACAATGTCAACCGCCGCCGTGGCTGGCATTCTGGCTGTGATCTGCTTTACGGTAGCGCTTAGCACCTGCAAGCTGGTGCCGCCGACCTTCACGGATTTGATATTATAAAAATAATCTCCGTTGATCACCAACGTGCCACTGGCTTTTACAAATTCCGAATACAACCCCGAAATGACAGGTACCGGGGCCGTAAGCACAAAATCGTAGGTAGCTTCGCCGCCCTTGGTCTGCACCCTGATCTTGTTGGGCACTCCGGCATCCACCGCTTTGGTAGGCGCATTGGCGGGGATGGTAATGACAATGTTCGAGTTACTGCCTAATGCGGCATTGAAATTTGCCTCAAAATCATTGAAATACACTTTCAAAACGCTTCCAAGGTTCTGGCCCTGGATTACCACCAGGCTGCCAGGCTCAGCCGCTGACAGCGAACTGTCGGCTTTCGTGGGATCGAGCAGTCGCACATTGCTGATCGTCGGCGCTCCGTCGATGTCGTCGTCGTTACAGCTCTGGAACGACAGCAGCATACCTGCCGCTGCCAGCATTCCCAGCGCTGTTTTGCATATATTTTTGAAATTCATGTGGATCACAGATTTGGGTTAGTCGACTAGTTTGCTAAAATCGAAAGCAACGGGCTCGTTCTTCAATGAAGGTGCATTCACGATCTCGGCTTCGGGGAACGGCAGGTAGAGGGTGGCGTCCGTCAGCGGATAGTACTCCGCCGGTGAGAAGGTCACACTGTACTTTTTCGGATTGATTGAACCCGCCGTGTAAGTCATCGTGTAGTTTTCCTTGTGCTGCGCAGCCGTGTAGGCAATCGCTTTGGCAGGATTGAAATAATACCAGCGCACCACTTCGTTCCACGAATTGCCTTCGAATACCGTCTCAACCCTTCTTTCCCGGAAAATATCCTCGAAAGTCAGCGAAGTTTTGGCCGGCATACCCGCCCTTTTACGCACGGCATTGAAGTATTCCAATGCTTTTGCATCCGCAGTAGTGGCGCTGTTGCCCAAAACGGCGTCGGCGTAAATCAGGTACACCTCCGCCAGGCGCAGCATGTAGGAGTTGATATTCGCAGCCATGAAGCCGCCCATACCGCCATTGTCTGCCGGCGAGCCAATAATGTACTTTTTAATGGCCGACAATGCAGCCGGACGGTTATACTTCAACCCGCCTGTCCCCTTTTGGATATTGGGATAAACATCGGTATCAAACATCGCAATCGCCTTTCTGCGAAGCGAATCGGCCGGGTTTTCGGTGAAATATTTCACGAGATCGGCCGACAGCCCCTGCGCTGCGCCCCAGCCGTCGCCCGTGCCGGTAATGTTGGCATCGTAGGCAAAATACGCCTGGAACGAGTTGTTGACGCCCCACGGGTTGCTGACCGGCATCCATTGCAGGGAAAACAGGCTCTCAGGGTTGTTTTTCGAAGCATTGTGGTTCGCGCTCTCGAACAGTTCCGCATACGTAGGCGCCAGCGAGAGGCCGCTTTTGGTGATCACGCTTTCCGCATAATATTTCGCACTGTCCAGGTCCGACTGCTTACGGGTACCATTCTGGTTCAGTCCCGAGCGCATGAGGTACATCCGTGCGAGCATTCCTTCCGCTGAATATTTCGTCAAACGGCCTTGTACCCCCGTTGCGGGCAGGTTTTCGGCGGCAAAGCGGTAGTCCTGAATGAGAAGCTTCCACACATCCTCCACCTTGTTGCGGACAGGCGCCTGGTTGATCTGCGCCACGTTGTCATACACGATCGGGACCGCGCCCCAGTTGGCCACCAGGTAATAATAGGCCGTGGCGCGCATGAAACGGCATTCGCCCAGGCCCTGGGCTTTTACAGCCGCCGACGCAGTGCTGCCTTGTGCTTCTTTAATAGCCTTGTAAGCATTGTTGCTCTGCGCGATGATCTTGTAAAACGACTTGTAACCCGGCAGCAGCGTGTTCACGTCGGTCGATGGAATGGCGTGCTTGATATACGCCGTGCGGTCATTGGAGTTGAGGTTACCGGCGCGGGCCTCCTGAAATGCCATGTTCGCCTTATCATTGAAATCGAACCAGACGATATTGTAGAGCGGCGCGGTTCCGGCCAGGATCTCGTCGTCGGTTTTGTAAAAATTACCCGAAGTGAGCGCGTCCAGCGGCGGGCGGTCGAGGAAATCCTCGCTGCATCCCTGCATGAGCATCAATGCTCCGATAGCCGCTATGAATCTGATTTTGAATTGCATATGGAATATTTTTTGAAATTGTCGTTGGAACAGTCCTCTTAAAAGTCAGCCAGCAAACCGAATGAATACATGCGTACGGACGGGTAACGGCCCGTGTCGATCCCAGCCATGACGGTACCGCCATAGTTCACCATCCCGATCTCCGGATCGTAGCCTTTGTACTTCGTGATCGTGAACAGGTTCTGTGCCCCTACCGAAGCGCGCAAGCCTCTGATGAAGAAGTCTTTCAGCATCGTTTTCGGGAAGTTGTAGCTGATCGTGATGTTTTTCAGGCGCACGTAGCTGCCGTCCTCGATGAAGTTGGTGTTCATCCGGTTGTTCCCGTTCGGGTCGCCCGGTGCAATGCGCGGGATCGTATAACCCGGGTTGGTGAGCGTCACAGTCTCGGCGTCGGCAACGTCGTAGCTGCTCGGCTTCGCATAGTTGGCCACCGATTTCCACTGGTTTCCGAACACGCCGCCATTGCCCGGAATTTCGGCCCGGTAGCGCGGGTAGTTGAGAATGTCGTTCTTGAAGCTTCCGGTGAGGAATGCATTCAGTTCGAAATTCTTGTAGGTTACATTGTTGTTAAAACCGAGGGTGAATTTCGGCCAAGGGTTGCCAATTACCGTACGATCTTCGGCATCGATCACGCCGTCGCCGTTCAGGTCGCGGAACTTGGTATCGCCTACCCAGCTGCCGGTAGCAGGGTTGATCGTCAGTTGGCCGTTCGAAGTCTGCACCGCGTGGTTTTTGATGTCGTTGGCATCCTGGAAAAGCCCGTCGGCAATGTAGCCGGTGATCATGCTCGCAGGCTGGCCTACTTCGGTTTTGAAACCTACCGAAGTTGCATTCCAGATCGGCGTGATCGGGTTCAGGAGCGAAGTCACCTTGTTGCGGTCGAACGAGAGGTTAACCCCCATTTTCCAGTAAAAACCACCTTTGTCGATATTTACGGTATTCAATGTAAAACCAATACCCCGGTTTTTCATCGAGCCCGCATTCACAGCCGGCCAGCTCAGATAGCCCGGCGAATAAGCGATATCGCCGCCGTAGGTGAATGGATAGGAGTTTACGGTAATGAGGCTGGTAATGTTCTTAATGTAAGCATCCACGATCAGTTCCACGCGGTTGCCGAACATGTGCAGGTCAAGCCCTCCGTTGATCACATCGTCCTTTTCCCAGGTCAGGAACTCATTGGCGAAATTAGAAGCCAGAAAGCCCGTTCCCCAGCCCGTAGGCACGGTTTGCAACGTAGAGAAGATCGCATTGCCGCCGCTGCCCTGGTTACCGGACCGACCGATCTCGAAGCGGAGTTTCAGGTCGTTGATCTCCTTCACATTTTTCAGGAAAGGCTCTTCCGAAATACGCCACGCCGCCGATACCGCCGGAAAATTGCCCCAGCGACGGCCTTCACGGAACGCCGAGGAACCGTCCATCCGGTAAGTTCCCTGCAAGAAATAGCGCTCGTTGAAGCTGTAATTCACACGGGCAAAATACGATTCACGCGAGCCGGCACCTTTGCCGCTGTTGTTGCTCACATTCGAGATCACAGACGCATCACCGCCCGAAAGTTCTTCGATCGTGTTGGTAATGAACTTCTTGCGACTACCCGTCAGTGATTCGTAGGTGTATTCCTGCGCCTCGTGACCTGCCATGACATTAATGCCATGGCGTCCGAGTTTCAAATCATAGGTTAATCGGGAATGCAAGCTCCACCAGTTGTTGGTATTCACCGAGCGGGTCGAGGTAGCCGCGTCCTGCGATACCACGTAACCACCGATGGTATACGACGGGTGGAAGGAGTAGTATTTCAAAAACTCTGCGCTGCCATTGGCTTCTGTATGCCAAACGAGGTTTTTGGCCAGTTTTACATCTGCAAAAAGGCTGCCCAGGATCGACGTCCGGCGGTTGTAGTCATTATAGATCTTCGAGATCATCACCGGGTTGGTAAACTGGAACTGCGTCGAAGTCGGCCCGCCCCAGCTGCCGTCGGGGTTGGTTACGGGTACGCTCGGGTTCTGGTCCAGGGCGAGCTGGATAATGCCGCCGTTGTTGGTATTCACCTTTTCTTCGGTGATACCTACACTCATATTGGCACCGATTTTCAGCCAGCTGCGGGTCTGGTTTTCCAGGTTCAGACGGCCATTATAGCGTTTAAAACCCGATCCTTCCACGATCCCTTTCTGGTTGAAATATTCTCCTGACAAATAGTAGGTCGATTTCTCGGTACCGCCGCTCAATCCCAGCGAGTATTTTTGCAGGGTCGTCGGGCGGAACAATGCACTTTGCCAGTCGGTACCATTGCCCAGCACCGACGGATCCGCAAACTGCGGCTCGGTAGCCGTGCTGCCCACCGCGGCGGCTTCATTCCTGAACTGCGCATATTCCCGCAGGTTCATCACGTCAATATGCTTTGGCTCGGCCTGCAAGGTTATGAGCGAGTTGAACGTGATCTTCGCCTCGCCTGCCTTACCACGCTTGGTGGTGATCATTACAACGCCATTGGCACCCACGGCACCGTAAATGGCAGTCGCAGAAGGTCCCTGCAAAACGTTGATCGTCTCGATATCGTCCGGGTTAATGCTCGAAAGAATGTTCGAAAACCCGGTCGGACGGTTGTTAGGATCGTCCTTCATATTGTCCGGCTTGATCTGCACGCCGTCGATCACATACAACGGCTGCGTCGTACCGGTGAGCGAGCTCAGACCGCGGATCAGTACCGACGGAGCGGCACCCGGCTGGCCGGAGTTCTGCTGCACCAACACGTTCGCCGCGCGGCCCTGCAACCCCTGTTCGAGGGAGGTATTAATGGTTTTACTCAGATCTTTCCCCGAAACAGTCACCTGTGAGCTGGACACATCGGTCTTTTTCATCTCCCCATACCCCACTACCACCACCTCGTCGAGCGCGGAAATGCTTTCTTTCAGTTTAACGTCGATTTTGGTTTTGTTCCCTACTGCCACTTCCTGCGTCTCGTACCCGATAAAGGAAAAAACGAGCGTGTTACCCGAAGCCGCCTCGATCGAAAATACGCCAGTGGTATTGGTCGTCGTACCATTAGACGTGCCTTTCACCACCACACTCGCACCGGGGATCCCGTCGCCTTGTTCCAGGCCAACGACCGTCCCCGTAATGACTCTTTTTGCCTCCGACTGCGCGAATGCGCCGACGGCAGTACCCATGATCCCCAGTGATAGAAGGAGAGGTCGTAGCAACCCGGCCAGAAAGCGCAAACCTCGCTTAGCCCGCCTTGTTTCGTACAAATTTTGCTGCATGTTGTTTTGTTTTAAAAGTGACTATTTGTTCATCCCGATTTAGACATTTCCGATATCTCGGGGTCGCTTGCCGGACAATGGTATAAATCGAATGAATAGTTGGACAAATGTGTCTCTTTAAAACATGCTGCAAGGGATCCAAATGTTTACAAATGGGGGCTCATTTGTAAACTCAGGCAAAAAATCGGGCTATTTTTTCGCCTTTTATTCCAGTTTAGGCAGGTATGAAGTGTCGATATGGATGAGCAAGTAATGAGCAGGTGATTGCAAACGGATATAAGAGTATCGGAGTGGCACCTTGCATTATTCCAATATCGCCTGCGTCGTGAGCAAGCGAAAACCACTTTCTGAAACTGGATTTTACGCCCCCTTTTCCGTAGCAGCCCGGGGCTGTGCGCCATGGGTGCGGCGGTATTCGGTAGGCAGTGTCTGGTACTCCTCCTTGAAGAGCTTGGTGAAGTATTTCGGATTGTTGAAACCGACCTGGTAGGCGATCTCGGAGACTGTCAGCTGGCTTTTTTCGAGCAGGTCGGCGGCCCGGCGAATGCGGATAATGCGGATGAATTCGATAGGCGTTTTGCCAGTCAGCGAAAGTATTTTTTTATACAAATAAACCCGGCTCATCGACATTGCCTCGCTCAGTTGCTCCACCGTATATTCGGCATTGGCCAGGTTGTCCTCCACCACCTTCACGGCACTGTTGACGAATTGCTCGTCCATGGAACGGACGGCGACCTCGCTCGGGCGTATCTCGACATGCTGCTGGAACTGCTTCTGCAACTGCTCGCGCTGCAAGATCAGGTTGGCGATCCTGACCTGCAAAATATCCAGCCTGAACGGCTTGGTCACGTAGGCATCGGCGCCGGTTTGGTACCCCTGCAACTGCTGCTCCTCTTCCGCCCGCGCGGTGAGCAGCACCACGGGAATGTGGGAAATGCGCCGGTCGGTTTTAATGGCCCGGCAGAGCGCGGTACCATCCATTTCAGGCATCATCACATCGCTCACGATCAGGTCCGGAATGTATTCCAGGGTCATTTCGAGGCCGATTTTACCATTAGCAGCTTCCAGTATCCGGTACTCTTTCCGGAATACTTCTTTGAGATACTCCCTGAACTCGTCATTGTCCTCCACAAGCAGGATCAGCGGTTTTTCCTTGCCTGCTTTTTCGTCGGCAAGATCCACCTCAATGGTTTCTGCCTCCGCAGGCGTCGCGTAGGCGGTATGCGCGGGTATGACGCGTGCAAGGCTCTCGCGCAGCGGTAATGTCACGGTAAATGTGCTGCCCTTGCCCACCTCGCTGGCCAGGTCGATACTACCGCCGTGCATTTTGACAAACTCCCCGGCAATGGAAAGCCCGATGCCGCTGCCCTGGTTCATGATATGCCCGGGCATGGGATGCTGGTAAAAACGGTCGAAAACTTTCTGCTGCGCTTCGGGCGGAATGCCTATGCCGGAGTCGGCCACGGCAATTTCCAGCGCCTCGCCCCCCTCCTGCTCCACAATCCCCAAACGCACCGCCACCTCGCCGTTTTCGGGCGTGAATTTGAATGCATTGGACAGCAGGTTATACATTACTTTGGATAATTTATCCTGGTCAAAATCGGCATAGCGCGATTCAACGGCGCTTTCGAACCGGTAGCGGATGTGCTTATGCTCCGACAGATCGGAGAAGGTCTGGGCGATTTGCCGTACAAACTGCACAATATCGCCCCGCTCGGGCATGAATCGGGTTTCCTCCACTTCCAGCTTTTTGAAATCGAGCATTTGTGTCACCAGGTTGAGTAGCCGCTGGGCGTTCCGGTGCACGAGCGAGAGCTGCCGGTGCACGGTATGATCGGCTCGGATGCCCCTGAGCAGGTTTTCAAGTGGGGTGAGCATGAGCGTGAGCGGCGTGCGGAACTCGTGGCTCACATTGGTAAAAAACCTAATTTTCATCAAATCCAGCTCGTGCATTTGCTGGGCATAATGCCGCTCCTGTTCCAGCTTGAAATTCATCCGCTCCCGCTCGATCAGGATCCAGCGGGCGATCATCAATGCGCCTGCTATCAATAAAAAATACAGAAAATAGGCCCACGGCGTGCGCCAGAAAGGAGGTAGTATCCTGATTTCGAGCCGCCGCTCGGTCGCGATACCGCCCTCTTTTGTCTTCACCTTAAACACATAACCCCCAGGGTCAAGGTTGGTGTAGGTGACGCGGCGCGTGTTATCCGCTTCAAACCACTGGTCGTTGAAGCCCTCCAGAGTATACAGGTAATGGTTTTTTTCGGGATGAAGAAAATTCAAAGCTGCAAACTCTACCGTGAAGACATTCTGGCTGTGTTGCAGCTCAATGCGATCCGTTATCGATATCGATTGGTCGAGCACCGGGTTCCCGTCGACCGGCATACCTGGCCGGATGCTCTTGTTGAAGATCTGAAAGTCGGTCAGCACCACTTTCGCCGCCGTACGCTCATCCGTAACACGCACAGGGTCGAAGATGGAGAAGCCATTGGCACCACCAAAAACCAGTTCGCCAGAATGCAGCCGCAGCGCCGCATTCTCATTGAAACCCCTCCCCTGCAACCCGTCGACCTCGTTATAAGTACGGACCTGAAATGCCGTGGGAATGCCTTTCACGCTTTTGGTAACCTGCAACTTCGCCATACCCTTCGGTGTACCGAGCCACAGCCCCTGCCGGGCGTCGACGGCGATCGTCAGGATGGAGTTGTCGGGCAGGCCATGGCGGGTGTCGTAAGCGACAAATGCATTTCGGGCAGCATCGTAGCGGTTGAGGCCTTCGGAAGTTCCTATCCAGATATTGCCGGCATTATCCTGGGCGAGCGATGTCACGGCATCGCTGCTCAGGCTGTTGCGGTCACCGGCGCGGTAATTATAATGCACAAACCGGCCTGTCTGGCGCATAAGGACGTCAATACCATTGGCCGTACCGATCCAGAGGTTGCCCTGCCTGTCTTCCAGCATGGCCGAAATATAGTCGGAACTGACGGAGTTGGGCGCCAGGTTGCGGTAATGCCGGAATGTCTTCGCCGACCGGTCGAACAGATCCAGGCCATCAGCCATCGTCCCTACCCACAAGCGCCTGCGCGAATCTTCGAATATTTCCCACACGCGATCGTCGATCAGGCTCGTGGAATCGGCGGGGTCGTGCAGGTAGCGGGTGAATTTTTGGCCGTCGAAGCTGTTCAGCCCGCCGAAATAGGTCCCGATCCAAAGCACATCCTGCTGGTCGAGAAAGAGACTGACGATCACGTCGTTGCTCAGGCTGCCAGGGTCGCCCGGCCTGTTCCTGAACTGCCGGAAGCTGTTACTTTTGCGGTCATAATAGATGAGCCCTCCGCCGTTTGTACCTACCCAGAGGTTACCCTTCCTGTCTTCGGCAAACACATTCACATCGTCGAAAGGCAGACTGGCTACGTCGCCGGGCAAATGCCGGACAAGCGAAAATTTGAAAATGTTTTGGTGATAATTACAAAACCCCTGCTTGAAGGTTCCCGCCCAGATCATCCCTGTGGCGTCCTTATACAATGCCTGGATGCTGTTCTGACTGATCGTCCTGGGGTCGCCCGGATTGGCGCGCAGTGTGGAGACCTTGCCGCTTCGTTTGTCGAGAATGTTAATGCCCCCGTGATCCGTCCCGAACCAGATAAGCCCGTCGGGCCCGGAGACCATCGCACTCACGGCATTGTTGCTAAGCCTGAAATCTGGCCCTGCCGTACCGGCGACGCGAAGGGTGTTTTTCCTGAAATCATAATTAAATGCCCCAACAGCCGCCTTGACAATATACACCCAGGGCTCTCCCTGCCCGTCCACAAAAACCTTGTGGTTGGATAGCTTGCCCAGGTTGCGGCGCTGCAACAATGCACTCTGAATGTCGATCCGGTGCGTAACCGCATTCACCCGCGCGAGGAAACCGTCGTCACATACCACCCAGAGGTTCCCTTCCGCATCTTCGTCGAAATCGGATATTGCGCGCGTACCGGGGCCGTTTTCGGAAGGCCCGAACCGGACTTTGACCAGCTGCTTCGAAGCGGTGCGGTATTTCAGCAGGCCCAGTTTGTTATGGCTGATCCAGTAATCGCCCGAACGGGTTTTGATAATACGGTTGAAATCCGCGTCCCGGAGCCCGAAACGCTGCGCGGCCCTGTTAACATTATGGTCGATCGTCTCGGTAACCGGGTCGTAGATGTCCAGTCCAAGCCTGGTACTGATCCAGATATAACCTTGCGGATCTTCGAAAATGGCATTGATCTGATGGTCGGAAATGCTGGCGGAATCGGCCGGGTCGTGCTTGAAAACGCGGAAAGAATAACCGTCGAACCGGTTCAGCCCATTGGCGGTGCCGATCCATACAAATCCCCGGCTGTCTTTCAGGAAACAATTGACCTGGTTATGGGAAAGTCCTGTTTCGGTGTTATAGCGAACACACTGGTAGTCTACCGGCTGGGCCGCACTAGGCTGGGCCGCACCCGGCTGGGCCGCATCCGGCTGGGCCGCACCACGTCCCGCCCATCCAACAAGGCCCGCCACGACCAGACAAAAGTTGATAACCCACCGATTCATTCCCGTGAAGTTACTTTTTTTGCGCTGAAATCAGCTAACTCAATTCGAACGAAGCGGCAATACCCGATCATAAGGGAGAGAGGTCCGCTAGAACCATTCGGGCCGGGTACTTTCATCTGTCCAAAAAAGCGCCGCCTGCCCCCATACTTCGCCGTCCGGGTTCCGCAGCTGCCATACCACCCCGTCATATATCTGGAAACTGTTTCCAAATTTATCGACCCTCGGACCGGAATAGTTGTGGACGATGCCATCGCGCAGGACGATTTCCAGCATTCTCTGGCGCTCAGGCCGGTCGATTTCGGAAGCGCTCAGCCGGGAAGGTACGGCGAGTATCTCTTCGGGTGAGTATTTAAATGATGCCAGCGCTTGCCTGTTGGCATATATGAATCGCGGATCAGCGTCGGCGTTGTGCGCCAATATGCCGTACGGCGCCTCATGGTGAAGCCATTGATCCACGTCGGCGATGGTGGGAGGAGCGTAAAGGGGCTGGCCGGACAACCGGTAGTAGCAATCGTTGATTTGTCGGATCAATGTGTCGTTTTGCACCAGGGACATTTTCTATAAATTTTTGAGACGTGGGTTCTTACCTAATACCTGGTTCGGATCAACCGGCACTTCGATGAGCAATGAGCGGGACAGGCCGGCATTAACATGGTTCAATATTTCGTTGAGATTGCTGAGGTCGGGCGCCAGGCTGGTAGCGTCCCAGTTATTGGCCCGGGCAATCCCGCAGTAATCGACGGCATCCAGCCGGGAATGGTAGTAAGATGCTGCTACATCGGGCAAAACCTTTCTCAGGCCCTGCTCGACGATACCGAATGTCTCGTTATTGAGCAGGAATACCACCAGTCCCAGGTTGCTCACCTCCCCCAAAGAGCCCGAAAACAGCCGGAAGCAGCCATCCCCGGTGAACAGGAACACCTGCCGGCCCGGATCAGCCAGTTTCGCCCCGATGGCAACGCCGAAAGCGCCTCCCATCGCCGAACCACGGTAGAGTGAGTAAAACCGGATGTTGTTATTGGGCCGCTGCGTCACGTACTGGCGGTCTTTATAGGCAAGGCAGGTATCATCGATCCCCACAGACCCTTCGGGCCACCATTCATCAAGGCGTTGATAAAGAGCAGCCATGTCCACATAGTTGCCCCGGGCATTGTTGAAGGGCAGATCGTTCAAAACGCGCGGGGCCGGGTCCATCGTCAGGTTGGAAAACGGCAGTCCGGCCGAGGCATCCAGCAACGTTTCCAGCAAAAAATCCAATGGAGCGCACACCTGATAGTACCTACCTTCGGTGACATGCTGCAAGCTGTTATCTACAAATCCGTAAGCATCTGGAATGTTGCTAAAATGGAATGTGGCGGAAGCCGACATTTTCTTGAAATTCACCGTATACTCGTCCGGACACGCGCCGATCACCAGCAGTACATCATTCTCTCCCAGTGAATTATACAGTGAAATAGCCCTGTCGTTTCCTCCAAACGAAATATAACCATAGCCATAAGGGTTTTCCCGGCTAATCGCATTTGCACCGTTGATACTCCATACCGTGGCCGCCCGAAGCGCTTGGCTGAGCCTGGTCGTGAGACCCGTGGCATGGGTATACCGGGCCATTTCCTCGCCAACGAATATCACTACACGTTTCCCATCTGTTTCCTTCCGAAACGCCTGAAGAAATGTATCCGGAAAATGATTTTCCCCGACCAGCCTTTCGGGGGCGGCAGGCCTGAAATCCCATTCCGTACCGGAAAAGCTCAGGCCCTCATTATCCAAAACCAGCACTACCGGTTTGGAGCGGTCCAGCTGTTCCTTTGCCAGGGAAAGCTGTTCGGGTAAAGTCATTTTATTATCCAGCAAGAAAACGGAACCGGGCAATTCGGCGCGCAATTGCGTCAACATATTGCTTCCGTACTCGGTGGTATCCTGTAATGGAGAGAAGCCGAGGGTACTTCTGTTGGAGACCGGCACAATGTATACAGCGGGTATATCATGCAGCTTAGCATCACTCAATCCACAGCAAATGAGCTTAGTAGCAGCTCCGGTCGTGGCAACGCAAGCTGCCACCTTTCCGCTTCCCAAGTAGTAACCTAACGGAATGAAGCCGGCTGTATATTCTCCGATTGTCAAAAACGAAGGGCTGCCGACCGGGACCTGATCGAGCGGGTCCAGGTATTTGAGCAGGTGGATTACCCCCCCACCATTCACACCTGCATACAATGTAATACC
>CBIHPQ010000016.1:0-29644 GCA_966211825.1 uncultured Dyadobacter sp.
GGAGAACTCATGCCCTCCGGCTGGTTGCCCGAGCGGTAGTTGAGCGGCTCGGTAAACAGCACGAGGTATTTGATATTGGTATAACCCTTCACCTCAATGAGCTGGTGCAACGACGCATTCACCCATTCCGCGAACCGCGCCGGGTCTTTTTCCGGGTCGGGTTTGGCCTGTTCGGCGGGAATGCGGGTGTTGTGGTAAGTGTCGCGGGTGAACCACCAGCCGGCTTGCAGGGCCACATCCACATGCATGGCCTTCATCTGGTCGAGCCAGGCGTAGAATGCCTGCATGCGCGGCGTTTGCCAGTTGAAATCGTTGTACAAATTGTCGCCGCAGGCCCAATCGGGGCGGTACCAGGTACGGGCGATTTTCAAGTCCATGGCCTTTACCCGGGCAAATTCGGCTTGGCGGTCGGCTTCGGCCATTGGTTTCACGCCGGGGTCTTCCATGAAGGTAAAGCCGTGGTACACCGCATTCACGCCCCGGAAATCGCGGGTCAGTACCGAGTCGTTGTACACTTGCAGCGCGGCTTCGGGCAAAGCGGGGGTGCCCGGCGCGGTGAAGCTGCTGTAAGCCACCGCGCCAATCATCGCTGTTATCCAAAGTATCGTTGCCTTCAATGGCTTGCGTGCATTGTTTTTCATTTTGTCGAATGCAGATAGGTCAAAAAGCATTTACCACGCTCAATATCCCGGGTTTTGGAGTAGTTTGGTGGTATTATTGATTTCGCCTTGCGGTATCGGGTAGCGGTACATCCGTTCGCTGAACACCCGCTGGGCTACTATGAAGCGCTCGTAAACCGCAGTAGTGCCATTGTTGGATATCCGCATCCCCGATACCGGCGCGGCAAAGTCTTTTTCTCCTGTCTTCCATCTCCGCACATCAAAAAAGCGGTGCTCCTCGAAAGCCAGCTCCACGCGCCGCTCGTTGCGGATGCGGGTGCGCATCTGGTCTTTGGATAGTCCTTGGGGCAACTCGGGCAAGCCTGCACGCTTGCGTACCTGGTTCACGGCGTCGTACACGGTTGCATCCGGACCAGCCGCTTCATTCTGCGCTTCGGCGTAATTGAGCAGGATTTCGGCATACCTGAAAACCACCCACGGGCGTCGCACGGTGGCATTGGTGGTCTGGTTCCAGCTGGCGGCTTCGCTGAGGAATTTGCGCATATAGTAGCCGGTTTTGGTCGCATTCACGCTCACACCCAGGCCGTCCTTGCCGCCTGCCGTGGTGTTCACAGGCGTGCCTTTGAAATTCGAACCATTGTAAATCACCGATAACTCGAAACGCGGGTCACGGTCCTTGTAGGGATTGGCCGCGTCGTAGCCCGACTTTGGATCGGTAATAGGCAGGCCGTTTTTCATTTCGTAAGCATCTACCAGTTCCTGCGTCGGGTTGGTCAGCCCCAATGCGCCATTGTAGCTGATCGGGGCATTATTGGTTTCAATGTCGTTGCGCAGGTTGGCAGCGGTGGCGAAGATCACTTCCGCATTGTAGGCGGCCGTCGAGAAATTGAAAACGTCGGCGTAGTTGGCCAGCAGGCTGTGGGCTTTGGTGTCGATAAGCTCTTTGGCGGCCGCAGCGGCTTTTTGCCAGGCGGTAATGTCGCCGTTCGCATTGTTAAGCGGGCTGGCGGCATACAGCAATGCCCGCGATTTTAACGCCATCGCGGAGGCTTTGGTGGCCCGGCCCTTGTCACCGGCACCATATTGAGCGGGCGAAAGGGGCAGTTTCACGGCAGCCGAGTCGCAGTCTTTCAGGATTTGCGCCAGGGTTTCTTCCGGCGTGTTGCGGGGTAGGTCCAGGTTGTCGTTCTGGTTAAAAACATGATTGGCGATGATCACGCCGCCATAGCGTTTCCACAGCTCGAAATGGAAGAATGCGCGGAGGAAAAACGCCTCGGCACGGAGCCGCGGAACGTCGGTAAGCGGGATGATGTTGGCGCGGTGCGCGTTTTCGAGGAAGAGGTTCACCTGCCGCAGGCCATTGTAATTGGTCGCATAGCTGTCGTCCAGCGTCCGCAGCGAGCTCCACGTGCCGTTGTTGAAAATATTGATATCCGAATTGAGGTTCGAATTGACGGCCTCGTCGGAACCGGCGGCGAGCATGGCCCCGCTGTACCGGTTATAACCTTCTTGCAGGAAATTATAACCGCGGTTGAGCTGGCCGCGGGCCGATGCGTTGAGGTTCCAGAACTGGTCTTCGGTCACCGGGCCGTCGTAGTAGGGGAATTCCAGGAACCGCGATTCCTTGCATGCGCTCACGAGCACCGCGAGGATCAATGGGATAATGGCTTGGTACCTTTTCATGGTTATCGAAAAAATGAATGGTCAGAATTTGAGGTTGATGCCCGCGGTGATCGTGCGCAGGTAGGGGTAGGAGTTATAGCCCGCGAAAGGCATTTCAGGGTCAATATCCATGTGGGTTTTATTTAAATTCAAAACATTGAACCCATTGGCATACACCCTCAAACTCCTGATCCGCAGCTTGTCGGTAATGCTTTGCGGGATGGTATACCCCAGCTCCACCGACTTGATCCGCAGGTAATCGCCCGACCGCAGCCAGAAATCCGAATCGGCGGTGTTGTTACCCCGGTCCGAAATGCCCAGTCTCGGGTAAGGCGCGGCGGGGTTCTCCTGCGTCCATGCCTGCGGGCTGAACTGGTTGATGTACCCGGTATTGTTCGATCCCGCCATGACCAGCGAACGGACCTGGATCGTGCGCCCCGTCACGCCCTGGCCCACCACCGAAAAGTCGAATGCCCGGTAACGCGCACCGATGTGGAAGCCGTAGTAAGCATTGGGGGTGTCGTTGAAATCGGTCATCACACGGTCGTAGTTGTCGATCACCTTATCGCCGTTCACATCTTTGTATTTAATGTCACCGGGTTGGAGCTTTCCTGCGAAACGCTGCACGGGGCTCTGGTCGATTTCGGCCTGCGATTGGAAAATACCGTCGGACAGGAGCATCAGTTTGCCATATTCGGTTACGCCCGCAATGTTGTGGCCTGCCTGTTTCTGGTAGTCGAGCAGCCCGGCCGATTCATTGATGCGCAGGATCTTGTTTTTGGCAAAAGTATAATTCCCGCCCAATGACAAGGTAACTTGCCCGATTGTTTTGGTAAAATCAATAGAACCCTCAAAACCCCTTAAACGCGTTTCGCCGTCGTTAATGCGGTAAGTAGTCAGGCCCAGGATCGAGGGGTTAATGGGTGCCGTCAGGATGTTTTTCCTTAACTCGTTAAAGTAGTTGGCGTACAGGGTAATGGTGTTTTTAAACAACCGCGCATCCAGACCAATATCGGTTTTGTATGCCGATTCCCAGGTAATGTCGGAATTGGGCAATGTATTCTCCGAAGCCCCGGCCTGCGCCGCAAAACTGGTCCCGAATGCATAGCTGCCATTCGCCGGACTGAACAGGTAGGCGTAGGGAAATTTGCCTGCCTCGCCCGTTGCATTGTTGCCCGCTTTGCCATAGGAAGCCCGCAATTTGAGGTAATCAATGGGTTTTACATGTTTTAAAAACGATTCCTCCGAAATGACCCATCCCGCAGCCACTGCCGGGAAAAAGCCGAACTGCTTGCCGGGCATGTAGTTATCCGCGCCGGTGTAACTGGCTACCACGTCGGCATAGTAGCGGTTGTTGAAACCGTACGAAACGCGGCCCGAGAAACCCTGACGCTTGTCTTGCAGGCGGGTAGGGTTGAAAGTCACGGCCTGCTGGTAGCGCGCCGTCGCTTTAAGCTGATGCCTGCCGAATGCGCGGTCGTAGTCGAAGCCGGTCCAGAGCTCGTTGGTGCGGATATTGTCCGCAAAGGTAGCGGCGACATATCCCAGGGGCGTCGAGGTGCCGAAGCGGCTAAGCGTTCCAGTGGCCGCCCTTTCGTATACCTCGTACTCCTGGCTGCGGCCGCTTATGTACCGGCCCGAAATATCAAATGTGTAAAATACATTGGCGCTGAGTCCCGGCAGCCAGAAGTCCAACTTGTGGGTTGCATTCAATGTGCCCAGCAGCACGCGGGTCACCTCGCTGCGGTTTCCCTGCGCCCGTAACTGTGCGAGCGGGTTGGCACGGAACAGGTTGCTGCCGCCATAGGAACCGTTCTCGTTCAGCAGGGGGAATGCGTTGGCCGGTGTATTGAAAACCGTGCTGAGGAAAGTCGCGCTGGTGCCGCCCGGTTCGCGCCGGTCCTCGATGCGCCCACCCATATCCAGCTGCACGCTGAGCAGCGGCGTTACCTGAATGTCCAGGTTGGTGCGGAGGTTGTAGCGGCGGTAGCCCACATTGGAATTGAACATCGGCGCATCGGCATGGTCGTACAGGCCGCGCTGGTCGAAAAAGCTGAGATTGGTAAAGTAGCGCACCGCTTTGGAGCCGCCCGAGGCCGTGAGCACGTGCCGCTGCACGAATGCGCTGGATTTCAGGAACTGGTTCACGAAGTTGTTATTGGGGTACCTGTATGCATCCGTGCCGCTGCGGTAGCCGTCGAGCTGCTCCTGGGTGTAGAGCGGGCCGAAGCCGTCGTTTTTGAGGGCCTGGTTGTACAGGTTGGCGAAATTGTACGAATCGAGCGGTTTCATAAGCGCCGTAGGTTGCTGGGCGCCCATTTGCATATCGTAGGTAAACCGTGTCTTGTCCGCATTGCCGCGGCGGGTGGTGATCAGCAACACGCCATTGGCTGCGCGGTTGCCATACCAGGCCAGCGAAGCGGCGTCCTTCAATGCGGTAATGGATTCGATCTCGCTCAGGTCCATGTCCGAAAAATCGCGCGCGACGCCGTCCACGAGCACCAGCGGCACGTTTGCACCCGCGAACGAGGTGCGGTTGCGGATCACGATGGTGGTTTCGTCGCGGCCGGGCTGGGTGCCGGTTTGCCATACATTCAGTCCGGGTAGCTGGCCTGCGAAGAGGTTGGTGAGCGAGCTGGCCGGGATCTGCGGCAGTGCATTGGCTTTCAGCGTCGATACCGACCCATTGATCTCCCGGTTTTTGCGAACGTCAAAGGGAATGTAGACGTCGTCGTCCATACCTGCATAGGGTAATGCTTTGGGCAACTGGATTTTCAGGGTGTGCTTCGTTTCGGTGATGTTCTGGTAAAAATTGAGGTAGCCGCTTTTTTCAAAAACCAGCACTTCCCCTTTGGCAGCTTTGATCGTAAATGCGCCTTTTTCATCCGAAATGGTTTGCACTTTCCCTTCCTGCACGCTCACATTCACGCCTGCTATGGGCAGATGCCCGGCATCTTCCACATTGCCCGAAACGGCCACGGCATCCTGGGCCATTACCCGGCCGGACAGCACCACGAGCATGACCATCAGCCCGCGGATCTTATAGATTATTTTCATAGATATCGTAAGGTTTAGATGGATTTACCAGCCGGGGTTTTGCACCAGCTTTGTGCTTTTCTGCACTTCGTTGCGCGGGATCGGGTAGAGGTGCATATGGTCTTCGTACACCCGCTGGAACGACGTGGCCAGCTCTACTTTCGTGTAGGTAAATGTGCCGTCGGCATTTTTCACGACGTTCATCCCGTACATTTTCTGGGCTACGAGTTCCTTCCCTTTTTTCCACCGCATGATGTCGTACCAGCGGTTATCCTCGAAAGCCAGTTCCACGGCCCGCTCGTTGTAGATCCGGGCGCGCATTTGGTCTTTGGTCAAACCGTTGGGCAACTCGGGCATACCGGCACGTTTACGGAGCTGGTTGATAGCGCTGTACACGCTCGCGTCCGGGCCTGAGGCTTCATTTTTGGCTTCGGCATAGTTGAGCAGGATCTCGCCGTAGCGGAAAAAGATGAAGTTCAGGAAAGCCGTTTGCGTGCCGGGCGTTTTGTACACCTCGGGCCACATTTTACGTGCATAATAACGGGTGGCGGTATAGGAAGAGCTGCTGGAACTGAAATCCGCCCCTCCGTCCCACATTTGCATTTTCCGGTCCTGCCAGGGGGCGTCGTTGTAGAGAATGTTGGCATAAAAACGCGGGTCGCGGTTGACATAAGGGTTGGCCGGGTCGTAGCCCGACTTTGGATCGGTAATTGGCAGCCCATTCTTCATTTCATACAAATCCACATGGTTTTGGGTCGGATTGTAGGTGCCGATGCGACCGCCCGAGCCGGGTGACACCACCGACAGAATGGCCCAGTCCCAGGTGCGCGGTCTTTTGATCTTGATGAGAATGTACTCCTCCGTGGTGCCGTTTCCGGCGGGCGAAAGCAATTCCTCATAGCGCGGGTGCAGCTTGTATTTGTTCATATCCATGACCTCTTTGGCTGCATCCGCCGCCGCCTGCCATTTGGCCTGGTCGTTGGAGGTGTTGTGCAAAGGACTCGCCGCGTAAAGCAGCAGCCGGCTTTTTAGCGCCCGCGCGGCCCCGATCGTCGGACGGCCATAGTTGGCCTCGTCGTGTTCGGCGGGGAGGAGCGAAACTGCCTGGGCAATGTCGGCCTGAATGAAGTTTACACATTCATCGTAGCTATTGCGGGGCAGATCGATGTCGTCCGTGGCGGCATAAGCCTTGTCGATGAGCACCACGCCACCGAAGCGTTTGATGAGTTCGAAATACATGAATGCGCGCAGGTAATACATTTCGCCCTTGATTCTTTGAGGGTTCTGGTCGGCGGTCCATTTTACCTCGTCGATTTTGGAAAGCATTTTATTGACAATGCGGATCCCCGAGTACAGGCGGTCGTACTGGCCGCCGATGTCGTTGATGGCCAGCGTCGTGAAGGCGGTATGGTCGTGGTAGAGGCCCTTGGTGAGGGTGTAGAGCATCGGGTTGGTGACGTCGATGCCTACCGCCTCGTCGGAAGCCTGGGCTACGCCGTTGCCTTCGTTGAAACGCAGAAAATCGTCGGGCAGGAAGCTGTATGCATTGTCGGCATATTGGGCGGCCATCACCGGGTCGCCGAAGACCTTCGCCTCATCCAGCGCCACATCCGGGGCCACGTTCAGGAACTTGTCGTCGCAGCCCGACAGCACGGCCAGCGAGGCGACGAACAGGGAAAGGAGATATTTTTTCATCATCATAAAATGGCTGGTTCAGAACTCGATGTTGAGGCCCAGGTTGTAAAGCCGGGAAGTGGGGTACACGTTGTAAGCCGCCTGGGGCGCGCGACGCTGGAAGTTTTCCGGATCGCGGTAGAGCACTTTCGTCCAGGTATACAGGTTTTGCCCTGAAAGCGACACGCGTATGCCTTTTACGCCCACTTTTTTTACGAGCGTGGAGGGCAGCTGGTAGGCGAGTTGCGCATTGCGGATTTTGAGGAAACGGGCATTCGTGAGCATGAAATCGTTTGTCGCGTAGCTCATGAAATTGCCGCCCACGGCGGGTTGCAATGCGGGCCAGGTGGCTGTTTGGGCCGTTTCGGGCGTCCAGCGGCCGAGCATGTTTTCGTACATCTGGTTGCTGCTCAGGTTTCGCTGGTCAAACTGGATGTCGGAACTCACGTGCGCCACGCCCTGCAACATGACTGAGAATGAAATGCCTTTGAAGCTGAATGTCGGCTCCACGCTGTACGTGTATTCGGGCACATTGGAGTAGCCGATGGGCGTGATGTCATCGGTCGAGATCACGCCATCGCCGTTGATGTCCCTGAATTTCAGGTCGCCGGGAATGGGCTTACCGAGCAGGTTGGGCAGGTAGCTGTTGATATCGTCCTGCGACTGGTAAAAGCCGTTGGTCACATAGCCGCGATACTGGCCGATGGGGTAGCCCGCGGCCTTCTGGTAAGCCGGGCGGCCTAGCGGTTCGTCAAGGTTGATCACCTTGTTCCGGGCAAAACTGGCCTGGGCCGTAACCCCGTAACCGATGTTTCCCACCCGCCGCAAATGCCGCAATTCGATCTCATATCCGTGGTTCTGGACCTCGCCGTAGTTCAGGCTCGGGTAAGCTTCGCCATAGGTAGTGAGGCCCGATTGCCGGTTGAGCAGGATGTTTTTTCTGGTTTCATTAAAAATATCGAAGTTCAGGGAAAACATATCGTTGAAGAAACTACTCTCGAACCCGATGTTCCGCTTCGTGGAGGTTTCCCAGGTGATATTGGGGTTACCGATGCGTGAATGCGTGATCACAGGATAGGTGTTAATGGCCGTTGGTAAGCCAAATTGCGCCGCTGTGTTGGGCTTCACCGCCAGGCCAAGGTTGGCGCCCCCGGAATATACCGTAGAATTGCGGGTGTATTCATCGAGGTACAAAAAGCGGTTTCCGCCGATTTTATCAAAACCGATCTTGCCCGCGCTTCCCCGGATTTTGAGATAGCTCAGCCAGGAAACATTTTTCATGAAATCCTCCTTGCTCACCGTCCATCCCGCCGATACCGCCGGGAAAAAGCCGTAACGCTTGCCCGCAGCGAAGTTTTCAGAGCCATTGTAAGCCCCGTTGAATTCCGCGAAATATTTGTCCATAAAGCTGTAAGTCACACGCGCTACAAGCCCCTGCGACGCATACGCGGGCTGCGCGCCGACCACGCGCCGGGCTTGTCGCTGGAACAATGCCAGGCCCGTTACGATGTGCTTGCCGACGGTATGGTTGTAGTTCAGGCTCGATTGCAGATTGTAGGCAATGGTACCGTCGTAGGTAGGCACCACGGCGCCCAGCGGGGTGTCCGAGTCGCTGAACGAGGCGTTGCCTTTTACGATCTCGTCGGTCTGTTTATTGATGTAGTAAGAAGTAAAAGTGCCCTGCTGGCGGCGTGTGGCTATGAAATAGGCGTCGTAGGCATATTGGGTGCGGAACGAAAGGCCTTTCACCAGTTTATGCAGGTCATAATTCAATGCGAGCGTGCTTTCGATGGAGTTGTTTTGCTGAATGTAGTAGCCGCGGCGCGAGATCCAGCCGAGCGGGTTGGTCAGGTTCACGCCCGCATTGGGGTTTTCCATAAAACGGCCATCGGGCAAAAACGGCTGATAGGCATAAGCCGGAATGCCATTCACGCGCGACAGCAGGTACTCGATTTCCGCATTGGCATAAAACGGATCGCCGGCAGGTGCGTAGCGTTCTTCGAGGCGGCCGCCAAGCTTGACCGACACGGTCAGGTCTTTGCTCAGCGCCAGGTCCAGGTTGGAGCGGAAGTTGTAGCGGCTGTAATTCGGCGAAGTGGAATAGCCGTAGGGATTATCAAATTTTTTGAGAAAACCATCCTCGAAAAGGTAGCCCGCCGACACAAAGTAGCGCGCCACTTTGGTGCCGCCCGACACATTCAGGTTGTGCTGGGTTTGGGGATAAAATTTGCGGGTAATGTAGTCGAACCAGTTGAAATCCGGGTATTTGTAAGGGTCGGAATGGTCTTTGAACTTCTGCAATTCGACGTCGGTGAATGCGGCGGCCTTGCCCACATTCGCATTGGCCTCGTTGAGCAGGCTGGCGGCGGTGAATGCATTCAGGGTTTTGGGTAAACTGGTATAGGTTTGCAAAGCCACATTCCCCGAATAGCTGATCCGCGGCTTGCCTTCCTTGCCCACTTTGGTTGTCACCAGGATCACCCCGTTACCGCCCTTGATCCCGAAAAGCGCCGTGGCCGAAGCGTCTTTCAGGACGGACACGGTTTCGATCTCGTTGGGATCGATGTCGCCGAAACTTTGGCGCTCGGCCCCGTCCACGATGATCAGTGGGGAGGTATCGCCGGTGGTGGCGCGGCCGCGGATGAATATATCGGCCTGGTTATCACCCGGTTTTCCGCTGCGCTGCACCACAAATACGCCCGGCATCCGGCCGGTGAGGCTGTTGGTGGCATTGGCGGTAGGCGCTTTCAAGATCTCGTCCGACTTCACCGAGGCCACAGAGCCGGTCAGCGTCGATTTCTTTTGAGTACCATAGCCCACCACCACCACGTCTTGAAGCTGCTGCATATCTGCTTTCAGGGTCACGTCGATCACCGAGCGGCTGCCCGGTTTCACCTCCTCGGCCGTGTAGCCGATAAAGCTGATTACCAGCTCGCTCGTGGGAGCGATGGTGATCTTGTACTGGCCGTTGCCGTCCGTGGTGGTGCCGTTGGTCGTGCCTTTTTCGGCGATGGTCGCGCCGATCAGCGGCGTATTGTCGGTCCCGGACAGGATCGTGCCCGTGATCGTTACCCGCCCTCCGGACTGCGCGAGCAGGTGCCGGCAGGGCAAAAGCAGCAAACACAGCACAGCCCACCGCGCACAAGGCGGCAGCTTTTTGCATAAAAAGTGTTTCATAAAAGGTTCGGATTTACTTTGATTAAAGCGGTACAGGGAAACGCAAAACGGTACTACTGCTCGATCACGACGGCTTCCAGGCCCAGGTAACCGGCGATTTTGGCAATGGTGGCCGCATGGTGCCCCACGCCGAGCGCGAAGTGGTGCGTAGGGCCTTCTTTCATCCATTTTTTCAAAAAAGTGCGCACATCGGGCTTGAAAAACCCGCGTGTATTGGTGTTGCCGGTGGGAGGAATGGGGCCTTCTACCGACTGTCCCTCAGCGATGATGAACTTGAATTTACCATCGAAGGTGGAGTTGATGCTCAGCATGGTAATAGGCCCTTCCTTAATCTTGAATTCCACACCTGCGCCGAAACCGGGCTTGCCGTGATACTTCGTGAGGCTCCGCAAAACGGGCTTTCCATTGGCAATGGCGACATTATGCGGTCCGTCGTGGCCTACGAGGACGAAACCTTCTTTGAAATCCACCGGATGGAATTCCGCAAAGCTACCGCCTATGCCTAAACGTTCCATGATCAGCATGGCGAAACACGTTTTCAAGTCCGACTCCCCGCACATAGGGAAGCCCGCGCCCGTGAGCAACGAATTGCCGACGATGAGGTTGGACATCACGAGCCGCGTTTCGCTGTTTTCGGGCCCTTCGTAATAATAGGCGAGGCCGTCGAGCTGCTTGGCTTCCACGAATCTTTCCAGTGCTACCGTCACGCGGGCGGCTGTTTCGAGGTCGGTGTCGCGGAGTTTTTCTGATATGGGGTCCGAAACCGGATCGGGCGTGTCGAAGAAATCGAGAATGCGCTCTTTCATGGTTTCAATGTCGGCCCGCTGGGTTTGCTGGTATTGCGTCACGATTTCGTGTGCCTCGCATTGCACAATGTGCGCCCCGAAATGCGCGGTGAACATCGTGGAATCCGAATGCATGTCGAGCATGGCTTCGATAGGATGACCGATGTGGCCAATGCGCGATGTGCGCAAATCGTGCAGTACGGCGGCGATACGACAATATTCCTCGATCTCGGCGTCGGCCTGCGGATCGTCGTGGAGAGTGCCGATGATCATTTCCGGCACGGGCTTGCCCATGCGCGCGGCCACGCCTGCGAACTCGGGCAGGGAGCAAATGTCGTCGTTGTAGAGCTGCATGTAGGTCGACGCCCTGCTGTAATCCATCGCCTGGTCGGGCTGCAAGGCCACAAGCACGATGGGCACATTCAGGTTGCGGATGATGGTACCGAACGTGTTGGAGGTGGCGTAGGTAAGCATATCGCAGAAAATCAGGTCGAGATTGGCCGCATGCAGCTTCGGCACGAGCTCGTAGGCCTTCTGCACGGTGTCGATCAGCCCGAAGTCGACGAGCTCGGCATGGCCTACGCTTTCGATCTTTTCGATGAAAACAGCCTGTTTGCGCAGCATATCATCGAGCAGGCCGTCGAACTGGCTCCAATATTTGAAATACCCGACCCCGAACACGCCGATGCGCGGTTTGGTAGGCTGGCGTTTCCGGATAATGGCTTCTTCTGCGACGTGATTTTCGTTCGGTAATGGATTTCCCATGAGTAACTGTAATATTATTTTTAAAGTTTAATTCTTAACGCACTAAGTTTTTAAAGCAACAGTTTTCCTTTTTTCTGATTTTAAAAAAATAAAAAATGCTAATCTGTGATTTCCGCAGGTGTGATTAGATCAAGGGGCTCGTGGCGATGAAAACGAGGAAAAGAATCCATCTGCAACGAAGTTTTTCTTGACAATAACTTAACGCACAAACTTAATTTCTGTCAAAAATAAAACAGTAAAGTGCAAAATGCAATGGGCCGCCAAAAAAATATCGGAATTTTTTTGGGATAATGTCTCAGGAGAAAGTACGAGGCATCGGAACAGGTTGAGGGGCTTGAACCCGAAAGGGCAGTCTTACCTGTTTACAACGACATTGCTTCCCCTGGTACTGCCGTCGTTAAGGATAATGCTGACATGATACAATCCAGGTGATAGCTTGGCGAGGTCAATCCCTTGTACAGTCATCTTTTTGTCTTCCAACAGCTTTGCCCCCGCCAGATTGTAGACAACGACATTTTTGATGTTGCTGTAATTGTCGAAAAATAACCTGCCGCTGGCTGGGTTAGGATATGCATGCACATGATAAGTGTCGTCAAAATAGACGCTTTGGATACGGCTGTATGCAAACGAGCCCTCTTTCCCTTCTATGGCTCGGTCCACCATTTTCAAACGGTAATAGTTCAGGCCTTTCGCCGGTGCTCTATCTTCAAAAGTATAAGTCTTAAGCACTGTGCTTTCCCCGCTTGAAGCCAGCACTCCGATCTGCTGCCAAACCTTACCGTCGGCGCTACGCTGGATCTCAAATCGGTCGCTGTTGGTTTCTTCGGTCGTTGCCCAGGTGAGCACCGACGAGGATTCCTGCCTGCCCGCATCGAATGAAACCAGCGTGACAGGCAAACTGACGCAGGTTACGTCGAATGTATCGCCGGAGACAGTCCAGTTCTTACTAGTAACCAGGAGCTCCCTCGCCGCTGATGCATCAGACCCATAGGTTAAACCGGTTGCGGTTAACGTGAGGCCGGGAGGGGTTGCGGCATTGGTTCCCCAGCCGATAAGGGTACTGCTGTAATGCGCGCAATCGATGCCGCTGCCGGTAAGGATATGGTCGATGTTTACTGCGCTGTTTAATGCCCATTTACCTAAATTCCCGTTAAATGCGGCTGCGCCATTGAACATGTAGGAGAGGTTGGTCACCTTGCTCATATCCCAGTTGTCGAGGGGTTGATTGAAGGCCAGCGCCCCATAAAACATGTAATGGGCTGCGGTTACGTTGCTTACGTCCCAGCTGTTGAGGGGATGATTGAACGCCAGCGCGAATACGAACATACTGTTCAGATCATTAGCCTTGCTCACATTCCAGCTATCGAGCGGCTGATCAAATACACTGGCATAATAAAACATCCCGCCGAAATTGGTCACGTTACCCACATTCCAGCTATTGAGCGGTTGATTGAAAGCTGTTGCGAAAAAAAAGAGGGAGAACATATCAGTTACATTGCTGACGTCCCAATTACCAATCGGCTCGTTGAACAACCGGGCATTATAGAACATTTCCCGCATGTTGGTTACATGGCTCATATCCCAATTATTGATATTGGGTGCGCTGGCAAGAGCGGAACAGCCTGCAAACATTCCGGCCGTATTCGTAACATTGGTCAACACGGGGGCGTCTGTCGCTGAAATGGTGGACAACGTCGTGCAGTCAATAAAAGCACTTTCCAAAGTTGACCACACGGTAGTGCCCCATTGTTCTATGGCTAACAGGTCCTGAAGATGGCTGCTGGAAAGGATTCTGTGGAACGGTGTAGGGCCAACGGGCCTGATGGCAATACGATAGGTGCCGGGGCCAGGCATCTTTAATAGGGCTTTATCTGTAAAAATACCGGCAAGTGATCCGGAACTACCGGCAGGAATGCTTTCATAATAAACGGTATAGTTACCCCGTCCATCAATCTCTATTGAATTGGAAAACCCGAGTACTTCACTCGTCTTACAAACAATAACGAAATCGGATGGGGCAACCTGCGCATTTAATGACGTATTGGCAAACAAGGCGAGCAATAGCGGGACAAGCCACGGGGAGCGACCAAATATCGAATGTTTAGTTTTTGTAAAGAAATGTATCATGCACGTCGGGTTAGTTGCCAACTGGCAGTTTGCGGCCCGAAAGTATTCGTTTTAACAGCTTACGGCGTAATGATTCACACTACATCATTGTCAAATAATCGCTACCGGCGTGAGGAGCGCCCGCCGATGCAACGCATATAGTTGGAGTTACTTATTTATATCAATGGTTATGCTAAATAAGGTTACCTTAGCATATGAAAATCAAAATATTAGCAAAAAAAGACCTCCCGCCGCCAAGCTCGACACTGAAATTCAGGATTAAAAATACGACCAACTGGCGCGTTGGCTTTACGGACGAAGAAACCGGCGATTTTGTCCAGGTAGTGGAAGGAATCACGTACAGCTATTCCTGGAACCAGATTGATGAATATTATTTAACTGTGCCCGTGTTGCCGTAGTTTTTGCAGTGACTGTACGGACTGTGGGAAAACTCGCGGATTTTTTTAAATGCTCTTCGAGAAACCCTTCGCTTTCAATCTCTCAAATGTGTTGATTGGGAAGACAATTGCAGCACAACTTTGCCGTTAAGATGCAAAGCCCAAACCGTGCTGCTGAGATTTTTTGTATATCTATTCTTTTTTCCAACCCTTGTCGTCGCACAACCGTATTATACGCAGGTGCGTGGGTCTATTGGAAGCGACGTATTCGGAATTTCGCCTAAGATTGCCGTTAGCGCAGAAGCGTCCTTCGGCTACCTAAAAAAATCTCATTGGAATGTCCAGGCAGGGTTGGGGGCTATAACCAGGTGGGACTTTCGAAGCCCTACGCTATCTGCCTCGTTAACACACAGTTTTATTCTAAACCCATATATACGTAGACAGTGCATTCCGCAGCCTGGCAACAATTTAATTGAAAGTTATGCGGAAGTGGGGCTGGGTGGCTTCCTGGTGGATCGTTATGACAACACTGTATATTCCGGAGACAATAAACAGCGGCTGCTAACGCCTTCGGGACTGATGGGTCTACGTTTCAATGTAGTCACCGGAAAATGGATCTATATTTTGAAAATTCGCTATACCCCTCCGTTACTTCGCAATGACCTCGCTTCGAGCGCAGGGGTGGGGGTTGCTTTGGGCTGGCGTTGAATTTGAGTGAAGCCTTAAAGATTAACATTTTTTATGTTGTGGAAATTGGATTGGCGTAGTTGCTCTCAATTCTCTTAAATACCAGGACTTTTTAAAGGTATACCTATCATACTATGATTTGAGTACTGGTAATTTCGCTGGTGGAATTACTGCTGATACGCGCATGCAGGTCATCATTCGAAATCTGTCTAATACAAAAAGCAATGTGAAGCTGCTTTCGCTGGATCAAATTATCAGAACTAAGGATGTATGGCGCAGATACCGGAATGTTTCGATTTTGACCACCGGTATTATTTATATGCTCGCGATAATAGAGGCCAATGTGGCGGCACATCTCAAAACATTTGACGTGTCCGACGACCTATCGATTCAGATTTCTCCGAATCTAATTCAGCAAGGTGCCAAAGTCTTCAGGCCTGGTTTTCAAGTAGTATTTAACTTCAAGTAAGAGCTCATTTAAATGAAATTAAATGTAAGAATGAAGCTCGCCAAGCCTGGCTCAGCATGGGTTGCCGTTGGTAGCGAAATCCAGTCGGGTAACCCGGATCGGATACGCAGAATAAAAACTACTTTGACATTTGATTGGATTGTGGTAAGATTATGGGAAGTTACAACCTTACCTCTTTATGACCCGATATTTACTTCCGCTGATTTTAATCTTTGTCCTCTCCTGCAAAAAAGACAAGGACCCGGAACCTGATCTGACTCGGGACCTCGTGGGAGTTTATCAGACAAAAAACTCTCAGACGGTGTTTGACGAAATTAATGTAACTATTACCCTTCGCTGGACAATTGATAAAGTATCCGAAAAAAAGATTCGGCTGACACACGACGAGGAAACGGTCTTTGAAGGAGAAGGATGGCAGGAATATGTTGATTCAATACCACCGAGAAGAGTGGTTTTCGACAATATTGAACTGACTGAGCCAACCAAATTCCAATTAAAACAAAAGGTAGAATCCATGATCGACGGCGTGATGCAATCCTCAGATGTCGAAATTACCGCGGAGCTCGCAGGTAAGCATCTGGACGCTAACATTAAAGAGACATTCGAGGGAGGTAGTTATCAGGGTGATGTTTTGTTGAAGAGGCAGTAGGTATAGGCTCACTTACGAGTTCGGTGTGTTTAGGAGTTCCACAATAAATCAATGCGATTTCTCCATTCGAAGTAATCGGATGCTACGTTCGGCATTCATAAAATTCAATGCGCAATCACAATCTTCGTTACCCGCTGCCAGTTTTCACCGTTAATGCGAACCAGGTAGGTTCCCGACGGCAGGTCGCCGCTGGTGAATTCTGTTGACTGATCGCCAGATATGAACTTTCTACCGTAAACCACTCCTGACAGACTTATCAGCTGCACCTCTGTTCGCTCGCGCGAGCCGGTCAGCTTCACTTGAATGTTTTCGCCCTGCAATACGACGGTCGGTGTAACCGAAGCATTTGCGGCTGCATTTGAGAAACGCACTGACCTAATACGACTGAAAGCGTAGGTGCTGTCGTGGTCGATCATTTTCAGGCGGTAATAAAGCAGGTCACCAGCCGCGGAGGCATTGCTGTCAATAAAAGTGTAATCGCCTTTATCTGATCCATTTGATTTTACAATTCCTACTTTTCCGAAGTGCTTCCCGTCCGAACCACGTTCGATCTCATATCGGTTGAAATTCTGCTGGTCAAGGCCCGTCCATGCGAGTAGGGCATCGTTTTCTGAGGCAATAGCTGTAAAGCTCACGAGCCGTACCGGCATCGCCTCCTCGTAAGTAAACTGGTAATCTTCGATCTCCCCGTTGGAGAGATTGGCCGCAAAACCAGTGGCTGGGTCGAATGGGACTGTGCCTACCATCAGGCGGACATTCACCAATGCGCCGGTGGCAAATGAAGGCGGTACGGCTACCGAAACAGTCTGGTCGGCAGGGGAGGAGGTCTGGATTGTTCCCGAGTAAAACGCGTCGAAAGTGCCGTCGGGCGCGGCGCCTGGTGTGCCCCAGTCGAGCCAAATGCCGTAGTGTGCAGTGGCGGGGCCATTGGAATTGGCGGTAATGATCCAGTTCACCGTTCCTGGTGCCATTACGCCGGCCACTTTCAGGCCGTCGTCGTCATTCATGCCGCGGATGTCGTCCGCTTTGCCGTTCGGTCTCACCGTGGTCGCTTGCTCACCATCTTCAATCTTGCCGAGCCACACCGCGCCAGCGTCGTCCGGGATCTGGTCATTGTTATTGTCCTTGAATGCAGCCGTTGCTTGCGGATAGGATGCGCCACCCAGTCCGGTGAGGTCACCATAGTCGTAGTTCACGAACCCATTATCGGACCTGACATCGATAATGAAAGGGGCCTTACCAAAACTGAATTGTCCCACATTATTAATCTGGTAATAACTCGAAACCGTGCCGATGAACCAGGCATTGGGCGTAAACGTAAAGTGCCCTTTTTCAATGAAGTTCAAGGTTCCCGCTGGTCTGGACACGCCATAAATATCAACGCCGTACAATTCCGTAGTCCCGTTCCAATCCACGTACCCGTCATTCTGCCCGTCTCCGTCCGTATCCGTTCTGAATTCAATAAAGCCGAACTCATCCTCGTCCGGATCGAAGTCGTTGCTGAACAAGTTCCCGATCACCGGTGTGTTCATAGTCGTTACATAAATATCGCCGTTGGCAACCGGTGGCCTTTGCGTGCCGGGATTGGGATTAAATACAGTTACGGACAGGATCGCGTCATCGTACGAGTTGCCATCAGGGGCAACTGTATAAGCGCTGTATTTTGCCTGAACCAGTCCGGTGAAACCTGCCGCGGGATTGTAGGTATAAGTTCCATCCTGGTTGATAATAAACGTACCTGCATTGTTATTGACTGTGCCATCGGCATTAAGTCCGATCACGGTTCGCGACTGCCCGATCTCGCCGCCTGAGAAGTATAACTTATTATTGAAATAATGCTCATAGTTAATCGAAAACAGGTCCATTTCACGATTTTCGGGATCGTAGTCGTTTAGTTTGATATTTCCCGAAACCGGTACTCCCATGACGGTCTCAGCCACATCGTCCACCGCGTTGGGCCGCAAAATTGCCTTGAAAGTGCTCAGGAACAAAGTAGCCGACGCACATGCCGCGTTGCCGCCCGCATTATCACACTTCGTGTAGCGGACAGTCTCGGTGCCAATAAAGTCGAGCTGGGGATAGTATTCATAAGTGCCATTGCTATTGAGCTTGAACTGGCCACCGCTCGGAAGCGTCGTGGTCGTCCCGATAGCAATGGGCGCTCCTGCACTATTGGTGGCCGCAGTGACATTATGCGCATTTTTTTCCGGGTCGGAATCGTTGGTGAGCACATTACCTTTTTGCGGCGTTCGCTGCACGAGGAAGTTGGCGTCATCGTTTGCAAAAGTAGTATTGCCCTTGTCCGCGATCACGTCTATTTCAGCTTTAACATCGTCGGTACCTCCCCGCCCGTTGACGCCATTGTAGGCAAGCGTCACTTTACCCAAAAAACCGTCGGCCGGAAAGAAGAAATAGACGCCAGTCGCCTGGTATGAAAAGCCGCCTGCGACGACAATGTTACCGTTCATATCGGTCCCATATATTTGCGAGGATTGGTTGTTTGGAAGCACGTCGTCGGCGCTGCCGTCGCCGTCCTTGTCACCAAGGATACTGGAAACCGCTGATGTATAGCCGTTCGGGGCGACGTCGTTGGCAACAAGTTGGCCGTCCAGCCGCACGCCCATTTCTGTACTTGCGTGATCATTGTGTGCGATCGTGTTCGGGATGCGGTAAGAGCCGCCCCGGATCCTGATACCGAGAATGGTTGCGTCGCAGGCCGAAGGGGATCCGTTGTCACACATCTGGTAGCGTATCGTTACAGCACCCTGGAAACCGCTTGCGGGCATAAACACATAAGAGCCGTCCGCATTCAGTGTAAATGTCCCCGCATTGGCGATGGCCCAGTTCGGGCTTGTAACCCCGGTCACCTGCTGCGGCTGGCCGAGCGTGGCCTGCGTTTCCGGCTCGCCGTCACTGTTGTTATCATACTCGAACCCGGTGACAGAAAGGGAATGCCCCTCCGGATCAATATCATTGAGCAGGACATTTCCAGTAACCGCCTGTGCATTAGGCCCCTGATTGATATCA
Organism: uncultured Dyadobacter sp.; assembly: GCA_966211825.1. GTDB lineage: Bacteria > Bacteroidota > Bacteroidia > Cytophagales > Spirosomataceae > Dyadobacter. The sequence goes on from CBIHPQ010000016.1 coordinate 19,056, forward strand.
ATCACGGCGTTCGTCGAATTCGTGCTGGCAATGCTTTTGAATCTCAAAAATACCTCCTGGCCATTTCCAATCGTTACCGTGGCCGACTTGGTCGCCTGATCCACCACCACGACAGGAGCGCTGCCGGAGCCGTTCGCGGTTGTAAATGCAATGTTGTCCAAAGAAAAGCCTGCGGGTAATGCCGATTCCGTGATTGTGTAAGTCCCTGCGCTAAGACCGCCGAACAGAGCGACGTTGGAAGAAGCATTAGTCCGGGTTTCTACGGGGAGCCATTGGCTGTTATTAAAAACAAATAAGCCGGAAGGTGTGATCACATACGGCATTCCGGCTGGATCAACAGTAATTCGGCTGGCTGCGCCCGTCAGTCCGGTAGATGGAACCTGCGAGAAGCTACCTGTGATGGTACTTGCCCGCCACCAGACAGTCCCGTCGTTTTTGACGGCCCAGACACTGCCATCTGCTCCGCCCGCGACGTCAGCCACTCCACTGATATCCCCGAAAGCACTGAATGTAGCCCCACCATCGGCCGAATAGCTCACTGCCCCGCCCGTACTGGCATACACAGGGTTACCGTCGCTCAGCACGTCAATGCGCGCCGCATCCGTTACGCTGTTGCTGGCTACCGACCATGTTTGCCCGCCCTGATAGCGTAGCACCAGATTGGAGCCGCCGCCCTGCTGGTTACCTACGGCGAACACCTGGGTGCCCGCGGCATTTGCGCCGATGTCCTTAAACTGGTTGAATGCGCCAGCATCATTGATCTGGTTCAATGGCGCACCGCCGCCAACTCCCGAGGCGAATGCATTCCCCGACGCGATCTGGTACACTTCATCGGAGCTTCCCGCATCCACGCTGGTGGTAGCCGTTGCTCCTGCATTTGGTTCCTGAAATGTCGCATTACTTCCGGCTTTCCTGTACACGCGCCCGGCGGCTGTGCTCACATAGAGGTTCCCCTGCGCATTAATGGCCAGGTCGGCTAGCCCAGAGAGGCCGTCCGGTAAAAGTTTGCCATCGTTCCGAAGGGTAAAATTGATGCTTGCAGAACCAGAGGCAATGCTTTTGAACCCGAAACCGAAATCGGCCGGGCTGTCCGGGTCGGTGTCGTGGGATATGGTAATAGCCGCGGAACCATCGCAGGCTTCAATGCTCATGTTCCGGACACGGATGTCGTCGGAGTAGCTCCCATTGGCCCAGTCAGGGCCGCGTTCGGCGACGATTTCCAACTTCTGGGTGTCGGTGGTCAATGCCGGGAAGGTGATTTTCCAGTAAGCGGGCGGTCCTGCCTTGTAATCGGTTTCGGAGATTTGCGAGAGCGAACCTGAGGCGCCATTGGAATAAGTCACAGTCGCATTAGTGCCGGCTTCTCCATTGGGCGTCGTGACCCGCGCGTATTCCATACCGCCAACTTTTACAACAAGACTGATGCCGGTTGATTTGCAGTTACAATTCGGTGAAATGCCACCGCCGAAAGCATTGTTCCACAGTACGTTCATGCCCAGTTCGAGGCGGTTGTCTGCGCCGGTACCACCCTTTGTCCAGCCTGTAACATCCTGTGAAATGGAGCTGGTCGAGAAAACCTCTGTGTTGTCCTGGTAATAGTCGTTGCCGCTGCCGGTCCAGTTATTGTTGGTCCAGGCACCAATGAGCTCATTGCATTTCGGGCGGAGTGCATTCACAAATGTGACTAAGGAATGCTGGTTCGACGTAACGGTAACATCCGCATAACGGGCCGGGATATTTTTGGATACCGATCCACTTCCTGCGATGCGGATATCGCTGGTATTATAAATATCGGGTCCCATTCCCTGGCTGATCCGGTAAGTACCTGGCTGCAAACCGAAGAATGTGGCCGAGTTGGCTGGCTGGGGCGTATTACCTATCGGCGGTTCTATGATGTTCCAGCTGGTATTATCGTGGAGGTAGAGCTTGCCGCCACTGGTAGTCACAGTGGGGTTGGCTGTCGGACTGACGGCGATACTGTTCCCCCTGGCGAGAGGAGCGATAGTCGAAAATGAAAGTTGATCGAAATTGCCGTACTGTACAGAAGTCCCGGAATCGGTGCGCCGGATCAACCAGATACCGCCGTTCAGGCTGGTGGCCGCATCGATCACGTCATTAATAATGAAATAGAAATAGGCGCCTTTGTCTGGTGAATAACGCAGCGTCCCTAACTGATCCACATAAGCTGGCCTATTGTCGTGCAGGAACATAATGCGGACCGCCTTGTTAATATCATTGTTCAGCACCGTCCAGGCACCATTTGCACCTGCATTGCCATGCCATTTCATCAGCCAGCCGTTTGAAATTGCCAAAACGGTATTGTCTGTTCCGGCAGCCACATCCATAAATCCGCCGTTATTGCTGCTTTGGGTAAAAACGAGATTATCTACACCGCTTTCCCAAATGTTGCCATTCGTAACAACATAAATGCGCTTGTCGGGGCTGATGGTGACGCGCGAAGCGCCAGTGATGTTACCCGGTCCGGACCATTGCGAGCTGCCGCTCTTTTTGATATAGACCAAACCATTGGAAACCACCGCCATGGTGCCGTTCGCATCGTAGGCGACGTCGGTAAATGTGGTTGCCGAAGCTGTGTTGGCCATATTGAAATCCGTGTCGATAGCCGTTCCGCCGGAAATGTTCCGGATATGGAATGGAAACTGGGCGTCGGCGTTGCCGGGCTGCAATTCAGCGAACACGGTAATGGTCGGATCCATGAGGTAAAATTGAGCATGGAGAGAGCCTTGTGTAAGAAAAATGATAGAAAGGCTCAGGGAAGTAATCAGACGGTAGAATTTGTAGCGCATGTGTATAATTCAATTAATTCCATTTCTCTTTATACTTCAAATATATAAATAAAATAGTCGCCAGCTTGCCAACCCGCTACTTCTCAATTGTTTTCGAATTTACAACGGCGTGGGTTTCGATTTTTAAGATCGTTTATAAAACAAATTTCGAGGGCGAGTATATATCAAAATAGGCAAATCGTTCCATTCGGTTTTGCACACTTGAAAAACTATTTCAAATGCTATCTCCGAATCGGGATGATCGGTGACTGTGAATTCAGGAGATAGACATCTCTTTTCGAAAATTACTATCAACAAACTAATCATTTGATTGCAATAAGTGTAGGTGGCAAGATAATCGCCCTTATTTGACGTTTTTTTTGCCTATTCCTGTTGATGAAATTCGGCTACTTGCGACCGTACTACACGCTTTAAAAACCCAAAAGGAATTCATACTTAAATCAATATATTCCATGAAAAATGTTTACCCGTCACACGACTTTCTGGTCCGAAGATTCAGTAGCTTTATTGTTGCTGCGATTTTGACATTAAAAGCATTATCCTTTGCTAACGCACAGTCATGCCCGGATCCGGGGGGCGGAATTCGCTGGTTTTCTTTCGATCAAGGTTTTGATGGGGGAAATTTTTTTCCGGAAGCCGTGCCTGCTGGAAAAACTGGAAGTGAAAGGGCGACTTCCGGCAAATTCGTTCTCGAAGCGACAATGAACGCCATATATCCCCTTCGTTCAGCTACCATCAATCCTGAGCTTTCTGACGGAACAATAGGCAAAGTGGTCCTTCGGTTTGATTTTCTGGATATGGCGCCTTCGGCCGTTATCAAAATCTATCCGGGGACTTCACCAACTGGGACTCCCACAGAAACCATTACACCAACGAATGCTTCCGGCTACTTGTCGCAGACGCGGACATACACAGGCTCGATCACTGTCACTTTCGAAAGCCCTGTTGCTTCCGCGGGCAGCGATTTTAAAATTAGTATCCCTTATACTACCGGCGACCAGGTTACTACTTCGGCATTTGGTTTTCAGGTTGCGTATTGGAAAAAGTTTATAACCCCGAATTCATACATTGTAATGGATTCGTATCCAGAGGAAGCTGCACCAATTGCTACCGCCTATTTTGATGGGAACAAGAACCTTGTTTCCTCTGAAATATCCTTTTGCATCGATTACGGGAAGCCTGCTCCTTCCATGGCCAACAGCAATTACATCGGTCAAGTTATATTTTCGCCCAGCGTTCGTCCAGACCTGGATAAATCGGGAAGTGCAGATGCGGTCGATCAACTGAAAGCGGCACGGCTGGTTTACATCATGAATCATGTTGCAACGCCGGCAACGACATATGCCAATTTTATGGCTGTCCAGTCTGCCGTGAATTCTACGACAGGTTCTGACTATGCCGTGCACTATCCCGGGCTCCATGGGGACGCTATCGACGCTATTCCAAGCCTGCCAAGTCCCTCAGAACCGGTGTTTTCAATTACCGGTCCAGGATCGTCGGCCGTAGCTGGAACAGCCCAGAATTTCACGGTTGACCTTACTGACGACGGCGGGCATCCGAGAATTTTCAAGCTGGAACTTCCCGCCGGCATCACGCTCAATTCGGTGACAGGGGCTTCCTACGATGCCGTCGCCGGAACCATCACGTTTGCTTCATCACCTGCTTCTGCGACCGTCTCGGTTACCAACCCAGTAAATTCAGCTGCGACTCTGCGGATCATATACGATCAGCCGGGATTCTGGAATGTCAAGAATCTCATTATATATGAACCTTGCACTGGTTTAGACGATTTCCAAGGGTTCATCGGCCTGAGCAAAGGTGACATTACGCACCCGTTCCGCGAAGCAACCGGTTCCTGGGTGGCCCAGCCTGCTTTCCCATGCTCGCAACTGAGCTATGTGATCGGCAACCGGAATATAGATGGTTCCAACGTTTCGGACGGTTACACACTCGATCTTTCCACCGGTAATACAACCCTGGCCAAACAGACCTTGATCACAGGTACTAACGCTTTCGTTAACGCTATCGGCTACAATACCGTCGACAACTACATCTGGGGTTTCCGTTATGGCACAAATCAGCTTGTCCGGATCGGAAGTGATTGGTCTGTGACATTCCATGATGTGACTGGCTTTCCGTCGCCGGTTCCCGGCTATGCAACCGGAGATGTAAGCCCGGGCGGCATTCTGTACCTGTACGCAGCCAATTCCAACCAGATCACCAAAGTCGACCTGAATCCCGGCTCGGCAAATTACCTGACTGCCGTAACAATGCCCACTACGCCGACCAACCTGAACGATTGGTCGTTCAATCCTGTCGACGGTCTGATCTATGCATTCGGTACAGACAAAGTGTTGTATCAATTTGATCCGGCAACTGGTAACCGCACCATATTAGGCCCTGTAACCGGTGCAGGCATCGAAACATCTGGCTACACCGGCGCTTTTGGTACCGCTTTCTTTGATACAGACGGGGACATGTATGTAGGCAATAACGGCAGCGGGGCCATATTCAAGATTAGCGCTCCTCTAACAGACCTGACGGCCTCCCTGTTCTCGACCGCTTCCGGCGTTACACCGGGTGATGGCGCGCGCTGCCCAAGCGCCATCGTGAATGATCCGCCAGTGGCTGTGGACGACAACGGAACCACTACTTGCAATGCGGCTACGGTCGACGTGCTGGCCAATGACATTGCGGGCAGCGTACCGCTGGTACCTTCCAGTGTGAAACTGCTGACGCCAGGCTCGCTCACTCGGGTGACGACCCTGACTGTCAACGGACAGGGCCAATATGATGTGGATCCGATCAGTGGTGCCGTGAGTTTTATACCATTGAACGGCTTGCGTGATACCGTCTCTATTGACTATGTTGTAACCGACGGCAATGGGCTCGAATCGATCGCCACATTAACCATCATTGTCGATTGCCCAATGCCCGTCAAACTGGTTGCCTTTGATGCCAGGAAAGAGGGAAATTTGGCGCACCTCACCTGGTCTACCACCGAAGAAGTGAGCTCGGACCGCTTTGAAATAGAGCGCAGCACCAATGGCAAAGTCTGGGTTAAAATAGGCAGTGTTCGGTCAAACGGCGAAAGCAGTATTTTGAGAAATTACTCTTACACCGACAATTCACCGGAAAAAGGTCAAAATCTATACCGCTTGAGAATGGTCGATACAGACGGAACATATGCTTTTAGTTCTATCAGAACGCTGTCTATTGAAAATGGCGCGGGGCGGATCTCAGTATATCCCAATCCGGTGCAGGACGAGCTGACTATCGAAGGATTAGTTGGGTCGGAAACGATCAGGATTCTGGATGTATCCGGACGGACCATAACCCAAGGCCGCAACGGAACAGGCCAAAACAGGCATACGTTTGACATTCGGTCCCTCTCGAATGGAATTTATGTAATCAATATTCAAATGCCTGACGGTTCCACAGTATCCCAGAAGCTGATTAAAAGCAAGTAATATGTAAAATTTGCTTGCCCTAAATTGTGTCCGCAGTACAAAAAGAGGGTGTCTATAAGGGGAGGACACTGAAAAAGTCGGTTTCAAAAAAGATGAGTAATCCCAAGAAACCGATACAGGTTTTTAGATAAATGAATTTAAGAATTCGGAACAGTAGCAACGCTAAGTTTGCTACTGTTTTTTTTGTTTATAGGTTCTCTTTTTCGGCAAGAGCTAGCCATGGGAAGACTCCTGGACCCTGCTATTCGCCTCCGGCTCATAGCTAATCGAAGAGCTGATTAAAACGGGGGTAAAGGGTGATATCAATGGAATTTTAATCCGGGAAAACCATTGTGGCCTGGATGTGAATTGCTAAATTGTTGGTTACAAATACATCTGATAACTATTAGCTTATGAAATTCATCGTTACAAATAATGGAATCCTTTTTCTAAACCTGCGCAGGATATTTATAATCCTCTTTTTAATTGTTGGCGTCGCTTTTTATTCCAATGCGCAAGTCGCCGCTTCGGATTATGTTACAGTTTGGAATACCGCTAATTTCGGAACTACAAACGACAGGCAGATTAAGATTCCTGCCATAGGGGAATATACCATTTATTGGGAAAGCGACCCCAATAGCACATCTGATGATCCCCCCATTACCGGAACATTCCCGGCTTCCGGTACTTTTACGGATACTCAAATAATTACTTTTCCGGCGCCGGGCATCTATCTGGTCGCTATCAGGCCCGCAGGCTCCAATCCATTTCACAGGATCTATTTTGATGGCAAGGACGACGTAGCCAAGCTATTGTATATTATGCAATGGGGCACAACGGCCTGGTCGAGCTGGGAGAACGCCTATCGTAATTGTTACAATATGGGGATCATAACAGCGACAGACGTGCCTGTGCTAACCAACGTAACCACGATGAACAGCGCATTTGCCGGATGCTCGGCATTTGGGGGGGCGTATAACATGAATACCTGGGATGTAAGCAGTGTAACCGATATGGGGAACCTTTTTTTCTACTGCGTTCCCTTCAATCAGCATATTGACAATTGGGATGTCAGTAACGTGACGAACATGGAAGGAGTGTTAAGCGCTGCGGAGCATTTCAACCAGCCGCTTGCCAAGTGGAATGTAAGCAAAGTGACCAATATGAGGTCTATGTTCGCGCAAACGAGTTTCAACCATCCGATCGACAACTGGGACGTCAGCAATGTGACCGACATGCAAACCATGTTCTTGGCAGCCAGGGAGTTCAATCAACCGCTCAACAGCTGGGATGTAAGCAAAGTGACGAACATGCAAAACATGTTCAACGGTGCCAATGACTTCAATCAACCGTTGGGAAATTGGGACGTCAGCAACGTTAAGGACATGCAAGCGATGTTCCGGCAAGCCGAACAGTTCAACCAGCCTATTGGCAACTGGAATGTGGGCAGTGTCACAAATATGAGCTATATGTTTGAATACGCAGACAGATTTAACCAGCCTATCGGGGCTTGGAACGTTGGTAATGTAACCAAGCTAAACAGTATGTTCAACGAAGCGCCGGCATTCAATCAGCCCATCAATGACTGGGACGTCAGCAATGTAACTAATATGGCGTTCATGTTTTATGGGGCTATGGCATTCGACCAGCCGCTCGACAAGTGGGACGTCAGGAATGTAATCAATATGAGTACCATGTTCTCCAAGGCATGGTCCTTCAACCGTTCGCTGGATACATGGACACTCAATCCATCGGTCGATCTTTCGTATATGCTGCATGGTAGCGCGATGAATTGCGACAATTATAGCCATACCCTGATTGGCTGGGCTAATAACCCTGCTACTCCATCCAACCGGAAACTGGGTATGTCGAGCGGGACATACGGCCCCGCTGCGGCCCCGGCCAGAAACTACCTGGTCAATACGAAAGGTTGGACTATCCTGTTCGACACCTTCGACCCGTCCTGCACCACTTTCCCGGTCACGTTGGTGTCGTTTGAGGTTACCCGACAGGAATCGGCCGCATTGCTGACCTGGGCGACCACGGAAGAGACTAACAGCGACCGTTTCGACATCCAGCGAAGTTCCGATGGAAAGCATTGGAGCTTAATTGGTAACTTACCTTCCGCGACTCAAAGTAATGTGTTAAAGAAGTATGCGTTTACCGACAATGCACCTGAATTGGGCCCCAACTATTACCGCCTCAAAATGGTCGACAAGGATGACACATTCGCATATAGCCGGATACAGAAATTGGAGTTTGATAATGCATCGTTTGTTTACCCCAATCCGGCCGCGGACAAGATCACACTCGGAAATTATCGGGAGGTAAAGAGTGTTGAATTTTGCAATTCTTCAGGCCATGTGATATTGAAAAGAACAAATCTGAACGGTCCGCAAATCGAAGTTTCCGAACTGTCGCCCGGAGTATACACCATTGTTAAAAGAATGCACAGCGGGGATCAACAAAGCGGAAGGATTTTGATAGCCAGGTAATGTAAATGCGTCCAATCATCGGTCATAAGAGTTAATTATATTTTTCAGAGCCAGCCGTCAGCTCGCATTTGTGGGATTGGGTGGGGTAATCTATTACGACAGGGACGACATTGAGGCAATGATCCAAAAAGCTAGAACGCCGACTTTGACCGGAAAAGCATGAATACGGTACATCAAAATTCGGGTCGAGGATGTGGCCTGGGACATGCAGGCCTTGCAGTTTCCCGATAACCGGCGAATCGACCTTTGACGTCTCCAGCCGTCTATCTAATTCAAGGAAATTGCCGTCCAACAACCTGAATCACAGCGGTCGGCCATTGATATCCAGCTGCACCAATTTAGCTTTTCCCAGTTTTTTTATTTCCTCGAATTGAGTGGCTTTATCACCCACAACCAGGTATATCATATCCTCCTCTTTCAGTTGTTCTTGAATGATCGTTTTAAATTCGGGTAGTTGCATGCTTATCAGCTGTTGTTGCTTGTCTTCCAGAAATTTCAGGGACTTGCCGTATTTACTTATGTCACCCAGTAGTGCTAATTTGGAAGCTTGGCTTTCATACAAAAGCGTATTTCTTTTCAACACCTTGTTTTTAGTGATGCTTACTTCGGGTTCTCCAAAAGTTTGCCCGTAATCACGAAGCATATCCCGGATAATTTCCAGCGAAGCCAGCGTCGCATTTGCCCTCACGCTCGTATAAACAGCAAAAGGCGACGTTTCTTTTAATTTCACCAATGACGAAGACGCACCATAAGTATACCCCTTGCCGATCCGGAGCACCTGCGTAAGTCTTCCGCTGGATCCGCTGCCAAGTATTTCATTGGCAAATTCAAGCCGGTCACTGTTCGGGTCCGTGGCCGGGACCGCTAATTTCCCGACATACAGTACAGACTGTTTTGAGCCGGGTACATCAATAAAAAATATGGATCCGGCATTTGCCTGGGCCGGAATTTTATAAGAGGGTAATGTTACCTGCTTTGCCTTCCAGTCTTTTTCAAGTGCTGCAATTGCCTTGTTTACTCTTTCCCGGATTATATCACCAGCGACATGGAAGGAGGCTACGGACGGTGAAAAGTACTTGTCGTAATAGGTTTTCAGATCTTCCAGGGTAATGGCTGCAACCGTCTTCAAAGTCCCGGCAGCAGGATAGCTAAAGATATGCTGATCCCCGTAAAGCAGTTTGTTGAAGTTGATAGCGGCAATGGCCGTGGCATTGGCCTCCCTTCCCTTTAAATTTGTGAGAAGTGCCTGATACAAACGTTCGTATTCCGTTTTATCCCAGCGTGGCTGCAGTAGTATTTCCTGCATCAATGCAAAAGTCGGTTCAAAGTTTCGTTGCAGACAAGTAGCCCTGATCCGCATTTCCTCATTGTTGCTCGTTACGGTAATGTTTGCACCCAACAGGTCTATTGCCTCTTCCAGTTGTGCAGCTGTTTTGGCTGTCGTTCCCTGCATAAGCATACCCGCCAGCAGCGATGCCACTCCGGACTTCTCCATAGGGTCGGCCCAATGCCCCCCATTCAATACCATTTCAAAATTTACCAACGGGATTTCGCTGGTTTCCAGCCCAAACACTTTCATGCCGTTTGCCTGCGAGGCGGTCCAGATGGCTGGCATCCTGAACATGGGCGTTTCACCGAAAGCAGGCTCAGAGCGATCGTGTTTCGTTTTTGTTTTTTCAAATTTGGCGTCCTCGCCTGGGGCCACATTTTCATTTTCCACCCCGGCAATGACCGGTTCTACCCAAACAGTTGCGGGTACAGCACCATTCAAAGCCAGTTCTTTTTTCCCTTTGGGTACAAAACTTGTGGCTATATAGGGTCTGTTTTTAATGTATTGG
>CBIHPQ010000017.1:0-29207 GCA_966211825.1 uncultured Dyadobacter sp.
TTTAAAACTTCGATCTGCCGGACAAAGTGAAACTGTCGGGCGTAACATATGAGTTTCTCTCTCCCACACACGACTGGAAAACACTGAAAGTAAAAGGCGACAAATCACTGACAGTCGACCGCAACTTCTACGTGGAAGCTAAAGAGGCTAAACAAGCTTCGCTATAAGTCCCAGCATTCCATAATGAGGAGGTCACCCTGCTCTGCGGAAACCCTGACCATGCCATCCGATCCGGCTTCGTTACTGCTACCGGTCCGGTAACCCATCGTCAGGGTTTCTTTGTGCAGGTTGTATTTTAGTCCGCTTGTTTCGATACCATCCACCACTCCCACTGGTATCAATGAAATAGGCGTTCCGGCTGTGTACCATTTTTCAAATGTGCCGGTGAGCGGGAAAATTTTTGAGTAATCGTCCAGCAACACCAGTTTGATCTTCTCCTTGTAACGGACCAGATCGGTGATATTGGTAATGGCATGATCGGCGCGGCGCCCGGTGGCCCAAACGATGTTAGCAGCGGGAAAGCCCCTATCGATCAAAAACTCGATGGCTTTGTTGAGGTCCGTCTTCTCCTGATCGGGGGTATTGATAATTTCCAACGGATGCTGGTGGCTGCGGATCATTTCAACATCATGCGGGTGATCGAAATCGCCCATCCAAACATCTATCTTAATCCCCAGGTCCAGAACCCGGTAAATGGCGTGATCGAGTACAACAATGAACGGGCTCCATTCCAGCAACTGGCCCAATAATTCCGGAGAGCAGGCTTCCCCATTAGCAATAATCAAAGCAGGCTCCTGCTTCTCCCGAACGATGTGGTGTGATGACATTAATTACAATTTATTCTTAACAAGGGTAACAAGCTCCGTGAGGACACTGTGGATTTGCAAGAACTGTTGGTCAATCCGATCGAATCGCGCGTCGTGATCAGCCAGCTTGGTTTCAATGCGATCAATCTTTTCCTCAACGCGGTCCATCCTGACTTCCAGGCCATCCACCCGCGCCTCAAGTCGCTCGAAGCGGCGATCGATTTTTCCAAACCCTTCCCGCATTTCAGCGAAACCACGGTCTACCCGGGCAGTTAATGATGCCAATCCTTCTGCTACCATTTCGATTTGCTTTCCGTGCTCAGTAGTGATGTTTTCCAGATGTTCTACTCTCTCTTCCAAATACATAGTCGATCTCGTCAAATGTGAAACAATGAATCTGACACTGCTGAACAGCAGCGTCCGCCTATTTAGACGTTCACTTATCAAAAAAGTAACGAGAAACGTGAGTCAATTTTAAACCCCGAGCGCCTTAGCCCGGTTCCAGTAAATATCCATTTCTTCCAGCGACATATCCCCAAGTGATTTGCCATCCGCCTTCGAGGCTTCTTCAAGATATTGAAAGCGATTGATAAACTTTTTGTTTGTTCTTTCGAGAGCCGTTTCGGGATTGATATCCACAAATCTTGAATAATTCACCAAAGAAAACAGCAGGTCCCCAAACTCACCTTCGGCTTCCTTTTGGTCGATCACATCGGTGGTTTCTATATTGAAGTTTTCCTTAAACTCATGCAGTTCTTCTTCGACTTTGGCCCACACCTGCTGCTTTTCATCCCAGTCGAACCCAACTCCACGTGCTTTCTCCTGGATGCGCATCGCTTTTACCAGCGCAGGTAATGAGGTAGGTACGCCCGACAACACCGATTTATTTCCTTCCTTCAATTTAAGCTTTTCCCAGTTCTGCTTCACAGCCTCTTCGGTATCAGCCACGAAATCGCCGTAAATGTGCGGGTGGCGGGCAACGAGCTTGTCGCAAATACCATGCAAAACATCCTTAATGTCAAAGTTATACTCCTTACCTTCTGCCTGTTCCGAACCGATTTTGGCATAAAAAACAATATGCAGCAGCACGTCGCCCAGTTCCTTCCGGATCTCGGGCAGATCATTGTTCAAAATAGCGTCGGAAAGTTCGTACGTTTCTTCGATCGTCAGGTGGCGCAGACTTTCCATGGTCTGCTTTCTATCCCAGGGACATTGCTCCCGGAGCTCATCCATGATCGTCAACAAACGGTCGAAAGCCATAAGCTGTTGCTGACGGCTTTCGGGCAGGTCACTGAATTGTTTTTCCATCCCGCAAAGATACAGCGAAACCCGTTATTGCCCCGGCACCAACGGCAATTTAAAGCCGGTCTGAATGAGGTTACTCGTGCATTTGGCGATGATCCGGCCATGTGCATTGACCAGCCTACCTTCAACATGGATAATATTCTTTCCGGCCCTGATCACCGCAGATTTCGCCACAAGCACATCTCCAACTACCGCCGGGTTCAAAAAATCGCAGTTCAGGTTGACGGACGTGAAACCGAATTCCCGCCCCAAAGCATACACCATCGTTCCTACGATATCGTCGAGAATGGTGGCAGCAATGCCGCCATGCAATGTACCCATGGGGTTGCACATATCTTCCCGTACAACATATTCGACCTCCATCGCGCCTTCCTCGATTGAAATGAGCAAGCCGTTCAGCCATTTAGCTACCGGCGAGAAATGCTGGTCCATCGGCCTGCCAATAAATTGCCGGAGAAATGGCAGTCGCTCGTTTTCGGTTTGCGGATCAATCTGCGAGTGTGTGTTCATAGATGCTGCAATGGTTTAAAAAGTTATGAATGCGATTTTTAAAAATAGTAATTATCATAGAAAACTTGATGGCTACGAGTCAATGCTATGGATTTTATTGTTACGTATCGAAGGTTATTACTACCTTTGCCGGAGTTTTTTGCCAGAGATAAATGCTTACTCATATATGAATTTTACGTTATCGCAGGTTCCCGAGCGTTCCCAGAAACCCAGAACAAAAGGACTTACCATGGTGATGGACAAAGGGCTGAGTGTCAGGGAAACAGAAGATATGCTCTCCATCGCGTCATCTTATATTGATATCGTAAAACTGGGCTGGGCCACTTCGTTCGTCAGCCCAAACCTGGACGAAAAGCTGGCAGTTTATAAAAATGCCAATATTCCGGTGTATTTCGGAGGAACGCTCTTCGAAGCGTTTGTCGTCAGAAACCAGTTCGATGACTATCGTAAATTGCTCGATAAGTACGAACTGACCCACGCCGAAGTTTCCGACGGTTCCATTGAAATGCCGCAGGACGTTAAATGTGAATATATTCATACGCTATCCAAGCAGGTAACCGTTCTTTCCGAGGTAGGATCGAAGGATGAAAACAAGATCATCCCTCCCTACAAGTGGATCCAGCTGATCAAATCTGAGTTGCAGGCCGGCGCCTGGAAGGTGATCGGCGAAGCCCGCGAATCCGGTAATGTCGGTCTTTTCCGCGCGAGCGGCGAGGTACGCCAGGGGCTTGTGGAGGAAATTCTAACTGAAATCAAGTTTGAAGACATGATCTGGGAAGCTCCCCAGAAGTCACAGCAGGTATGGTTTGTGAAACTGCTTGGCGCCAATGTCAACCTGGGCAACATTGCTCCAAGCGAACTGATCCCACTCGAAACGATCCGCCTGGGCCTCCGCGGTGACACGTTCAACCACTTCCTGAATACCAAGACGAAACAGAAGTGGAAAATTGACTCCAAATAGTTTCGGACCATTAAACAGTTTGTCAACTTAACGAATAGCTATGGAATTTTTAACCCAGTTCATTGACTTCTTCCTCCATTTGGATAAGCATTTATTCAGCATTGTGGAAGAATATGGTACACTCACTTACGTCATTCTGTTTTTGATCGTCTTCACCGAAACCGGCCTGGTAATTATGCCGCTGTTGCCCGGCGACTCGCTGCTTTTTGCTGCGGGAGCTATTGCCGCCAACGAAACCACCGGCCTGAACGTCTGGCTGATCATCATTATCCTGATTATTGCCGCGCTGCTTGGTGACAATGTCAATTATTTCATGGGAAAAACCTTCGGCAGCCAGATCAAAAAACGGGAGAAGATACTTTTCCTGAAACGGGAATATCTTGAAAAAACCGAGGCATTCTACGAAAAACACGGCGGCAGCACTGTAATCATGGCACGGTTCATTCCAATCGTACGCACGGTAGCACCATTTGTTGCAGGAGCAGGGAGCATGAATTATTCAAGATACATTGTTTTCTGCATTGTGGGCGCATTGCTGTGGGTACCTACGCTGACTTTACTGGGCTATTTCTTCGGAAATATGGATATTGTTAAAAGGAACTTTGAACTGGTAATTTTCGGTATTATCGGGATCTCAATTCTCCCGATGATATTCTCCTACCTGAAAAGCCGCTTCGCAAAACCAAGCGCAGCATAGCATTGACATACAAACAGAAAAGCGTCGCAGGAATATTTCCTGCGACGCTTTTCTGTTTTATAACCACCTATCGGCGGCAGGCAGTCCGTGGTCGGCGGTCACAACAACTACCGACCATCGAACCCTTACGATCTCGAATAATTCGGCGCCTCTTTCTGGATCATGATATCGTGCGGGTGGCTTTCCTTCACACCTGCCGAGGTAATTTTCACGAACTGCGCAGTCTGCAACGATTCGATATCGCCTGCACCGCAGTAACCCATACCGGCTTTCAAACCTCCTACCATCTGATAAATGATCTCGGAAACTTTGCCTTTAAACGGTACACGACCGACGATACCTTCCGGAACGAGTTTCTTCACATCGTCTTCGGCATCCTGGAAGTAGCGGTCTTTCGAACCATCCTCCATCGCCTCAACAGATCCCATACCGCGGTAAGCCTTGAATTTCCGTCCTTCGTAGATCACGATCTCACCCGGCGCTTCGTCGCTGCCTGCGAGCATCGAACCGATCATGATCGTGCTTGCGCCACCAGCCAATGCTTTGGTCATGTCACCGGAGAAACGGATACCGCCATCGGCGATTACCGGAACACCGGTACCTTTCAGGCCTTCGGCTGCCCACATTACGGCGGTTAGCTGCGGAACACCGATACCGGCAATGATACGGGTTGTACAAATACTACCCGGACCAACACCCACCTTCACCGCATCCGCACCAGCTTCGGCCAATGCTTTTGCAGCCTCGCCTGTCGCTACATTACCGGCGATTACTTCGAGTTTCGGGAATGCAGCTTTGATAGATTTCAATGCATCGATTACGCCTCTGGAATGGCCGTGAGCCGTATCGAGACTTACTACATCGACACCTGCTTTCACCAACGCTTCCACGCGTTTCAGCAAATCGGGCGTTACGCCTATCGCTGCGCCTACACGCAGGCGGCCGTATTCGTCTTTACATGCATTCGGGTGTGATTTGCGTTTCAGAATGTCCTTGTAGGTGATCAAACCCGTCAGACGATATTCTGAATCTACGATCGGAAGTTTCTCGATTTTGTACTCCTGAAGAATTTTCTCCGCATCGTCCAGTGAAAGGCCTTCCGATGCTGTGATGAGATTGTCCTTCGTCATGATCTCCGTCACCGGCTTTGTCATTTCGCGTTCGAAACGCAAGTCGCGGTTGGTAAGGATGCCGATCAGCTTGTGGTCTTTGTCGATGACGGGAATCCCTCCGATCTTGAACTCACGCATGATCTGATGCGCGTCGCCCAGCGTCGCAGTATCGAGCAGCGTGATCGGGTCGAGGATCATGCCGCTTTCCGAACGTTTTACCTTTCTCACCTGCTCAGCTTGCGCTTCCAGGGACATATTTTTATGGATTATTCCAATACCACCTTCCTGGGCCATAGCGATAGCCAGGTCAAATTCCGTCACCGTGTCCATTGCAGCTGAGACAATAGGAATGTTCAACTCGATGTTACGGGTAAGCTTGGTTTTTGTTGATGTGTTACGAGGCAGGACTTCTGAATAACCAGGGATTAACAGAACGTCGTCGTAGGTGAGCGCCTCGAAGAGGACTTTGGATGGGTCTGTGTTCATAGCAAATAAACTATTGTTATTTGCCGGGCAAAATTAAGAATAAGTTCTGAGTAAATAAAATCGAATTGTATTTTTTTTATGAGACCAATACCCGCACTTTTTTGATCCGCTTCTTGTCGGCCGATTGCACTTTAAAGGTTACCTCACGATGCGTGGCGATTTCACCCGTCCGCGGAAGCCGCGAAAACAGTTCCAGCAACAGTCCGGCCAACGACTCACTATTCCCCCTAACTTCGTCAAAATAATCAGTTTCAATATTTAGAATGCGACAAAGGTCGTTGATAAGCACCTTTCCTTCAAAGACATAGGTATTTTCATCAACCTGTGTATAATTCACTTCTTCATCTTCGTCATATTCATCATTAATATCTCCGAAAATTTCTTCGATGATATCTTCCAGGGTGATCAGTCCGCTTGTTCCGCCATATTCATCCACTACAATCGCCATATGCACACGACGGTTCTGAAAATCTTTCATCAAGTCATCGAGACGCTTGCTTTCGGGAATGAAGTAGACAGGCCGCAGCAACTTTTGCCAGTTGAAATGCTCGTCGAGGTGAATGTGCGGAAGTAAATCCTTTACATTCAGGATACCCTCAACATGGTCCAGATCATCCCGGTACACCGGCACCCGCGAGTACCCCGACTTATTGATCCGGTCCATCAGTTCATGAAAATCGAGTTCAATATCAAATGCGGTGATCTGCACCCTTGCCTGCATGGCCTTCCGTGCATTGGTCTGGCGAAAATTAGCCAAACCTCTCAGAAGGTCCGTTTCTTCCTCGCTTTCCGCCTTGGCTTCCAGCATTTCAGTCGTGATTTCCGCACCCTGGGGCGTAAGCACGCCGAATGAATAGCCAAGCTTCATGATTGGCTGGGTCAGCGGCTTGCATATTTTAATCAGAAACTGGGTAAGGCCGGAAATTTTGGGGATAAACTCCATGGCCTTGCGAGCGCTGTTGTACCGTACCATCGCATCGAGCCATATCCAGAATACGAGAAACAGCAGTACTGCCCAGCGGACCATTTCCACACTGCCGGATTGCATATGCAACCACGCCAGGCGGGCTGCGAGCAACAATGCGAACAATGTAATGCCGCGCTGCACGAGCGAAAGTGCCAGTTGCTGAATCCGGGTGGGTAAGTTACTTCCACCTTCTGCCTTGCGGTCCCAGGGGTTTTCCATCGCACCGGATGCCGCATAGGCTGCACGGACGCCCGACAGAAAAAGGGATATCAGCAGAAGGATAATGACAAGAATAAAATCGTAGGGGGCCAGGAAATCAAAGGGTATGATTACCCCTGCCAGAGTGGGGTGCGTACTTTTTGGGGGAAGATCAATCCCCGTACGCGTTCGGGCAAGCGGGTCGTCACTGTCTTCTGTCTCTTTCACGAAATTGGAGAGAATGTTCAAAATAGGTATTCAGTCAGATAAATGTAGCGAATCCCGCTTAATAACCGTATCAATTTTGGAATAAATACATTTCAAGCGGGATCCGTCACTATCTCATCGGATGCCTCAGAACGGCAGATCGTCGTCGTCGTTGCTTCCGGCAGCCATCGACGGCGGTATCGGATCGGAAGGACGCGGCGCATTAGAGCTCCGCGGTGCATTGCCCGGCTGCTGGTAGCCGCCCTGGTTACCTCCCTGGTTGTAATCTCCTCCGGAATTACCTCCCGACGGCCCTCCCAGGAGTGTCATGCTGTTGGCGCGGATTGTCACACCCGTGCGTTGCTGGCCTTCTTTATCAGTCCATGTATCGGTGCGGATACGACCTTCTATATACACCTGATTGCCTTTTTTCAGATATTTCTCGGCTACTTTGGCCAGTCCTTCCCAAAGCTCGATGCGGTGCCATTCGGTATTATCTACACGCTCACCGTTTTTATTCGTATAACTCTCGGTAGTCGCAATGTTGAACTTCGCTACCGCCGATCCGCTTTCCAGATATCGTACTTCCGGGTCGCTCCCCAGATTTCCTATTAATATGACTTTGTTGACGCTTCCTGCCATGGTTTTTGAATGTGGATATTGTTTGTTGCAGTTTTAAATATAGGCATATAAAATGAAATCTGCCGCCTAAATGTCCTGCTCGGTGATCTTCCCGGTTACCTTGTCTTTCAGGATCAGTTTGTTGCGCCCGTCGTGCGTTACCTCCTGCTTGATCAGGTAATGTGTTTCATTATAGGAAACGTAGTTGGACGGTTTTTCGACCCCCTCGCGGCCACGCCATACCGGCAATTCCACTTTTTCCCACAACTTCGTTTTCGCCGATTTGTAGGCCGCATCGATCACCGCATTCACAATGTAGCCGTCATAAAAGGTCTCGGCAGGTTGGTTCCCCTTTTCTACCGAGTTGAACATGTCGGTAAACATGTGGTTGTATCCCAGGTCGTTCACCTCGTCTCCCACAGGAAACAGCCAGCCCGTATTGCTTTCTGCCTTTTCGGCCACATATTCCTCGCCTGCCCCGTCGGGGTTCTGGCCGGTTGTAAACATTTCGAAACCTGTTCTTAGAAAGTTGTTGATCCAGATCGTCCCCTCGGTCCCCATTACTTCGTCCCGCAGATCCATCCCTCCCCGGAATGTCCAGCTCACTTCAAACTGCCCGATAGCGCCGTTTTCATACTTTACCAATGCAATCGCATGGTCCTCAGCATCGATGGGTTTCACCTGCGTATCCGCCCAGCACATTACTTCCACGGGCTTGATATCCTTACCGATAAAATTCCGAGATATTTCTATGCAATGGCAGCCCAGATCCAGAATGCAACCGCCTCCCGCCTGCTCGATGTCCCAGAACCACTCGCTATGCGGACCCGGGTGTGCCTCGCGTGATTTGGCCCAGATAATCCGGCCCAGTGAGCCGTTTTTCACGCTTTCAAGGGATTTCAAAAACTTAGGTGTGTAGCAAAGGTCTTCCAGATAACCTGCAAATATTCCCGCTTCTTCAACAGCTTTCAGCATCCGCAATGCCTCGGCCCCATTCCGCCCGAGCGGCTTGGTCGATACCACCGCCTTTTTGTGCTTTGCGCAGAGCATTACCGCTTCTTCATGGACATTGTTGGGCAACGCAATGCAGACCATGTTCACATCCGGATGTGCGATCACCTCCTCCATATTCGATGACCAGAAATCGCAGCCGTAATC
The DNA here is from genome assembly GCA_966211825.1 of uncultured Dyadobacter sp. Lineage (GTDB taxonomy): Bacteria > Bacteroidota > Bacteroidia > Cytophagales > Spirosomataceae > Dyadobacter. Next base: position 9,029 of record CBIHPQ010000017.1, read on the forward strand.
ACCGGCAAACTTCCTGGCGCTTTCCTCCCGCCGCGCGTAAATGGCCACGACGCGGTCTCGGCCGCGCTGACCGTGGATGGATTCCGCATAAAAACGTCCGATAAAGCCGGACCCCAGCATTGCGATTTTCTGCATAAATGATTCAGTAGTTAAGGTTTAGCAGGATATTGATTTTGGGTCACGAAAATCGGACCGGTCAGTTTGTCTTTACTTCGTTCTCCCAACCGGTGGATTTCAATGCCGGATCATCCTCTTTTTTAAGAAAATCCGCATTTTCAAATGACTCTGCATTCCATTCGAGCAATGCATGGTCCGGCACGATGGAAACAGGTACCCGCCAGGACGTCGAAGTCTCCGCATAGGCGATGTTGGATTGGGAATTATAGCAGGAAATCAGCGACCAGCGTGGGTGATCGGACAGGTTGGCTTCGGAGCGGTGCATCAAATTGCTGTGGAAAAACAGTGCGTCGCCCGGTTCTAATTCACAATAGATGAGGTCCATCGTTTTCAATGCGTGGTTCACCATTTCCATGTCTGCTCCTACCTGCTCGCCCGCGAAGCCATGGTTGACGCGGCCCATTTTATGCGAGCCTTTGATCACCTGCAGGCAACCATTTTCCTTATTAGCAGACGTCAATGCGATCATTACGCTCATCAGCTGGTCAGGATAAATGAACTGGTTTTTGTACCAATACCCGTAGTCCTGATGCCATTCCCAAGCCCCACCGACTTTCGGTTCTTTTTGCATGAGTTTGGTATGAAAATGACATACCTGGCTGTCTTGCTGCAAAAGCTGCCACACGGAATTCACCATTCGCTCGCTCCGTATCAGGTACCCGAAAACATCATCTCCCGGGGTAAACCAAAGTGAAAGTTTCGTCTTCTTTCCCGACTGATCATTCAGGTCCATCGCATTCTTCTGCATCACCGAATTTTCGATCGCGGTATTATATAGTTTTTCCACCTCCCCGGCAGAAAAAAGGCCCTTCACTACGATGTAGCCGTCGCGGTTATAGTCGGCGACCTGGCTGGCATTCAAACTAACATTTCCCATGATTCACGCTGCATTAAGTGTTTAGTACAAAAATATATTACTTAAAACACAAATTCTTTCAACACATTACTTCCAAATTGCTCGCTGCTTCGAAAATGCTCAGGCGGTCAGAGGTAATTTTCCTCCCGCAAGACCGTGTCGATCAGGATCGGCTTTGGAAGCTCTTCGATCTGCTCATGATTGTAAAAAGCCATCCCGTGGGGCAAATCTATCCTTTCGGTTTCAGGAATTTCGAGCCACCAGAAACGCGCCTGCAGCCGCTGATGGGTCAGGATGTGGGAATAGAGCTTTGGGACCTCCATAAGGCGACCTTGGGAAAGGAATTTTTGAGAACCCGGGTCAATAATGGTCAGATGGTCGGGAGTAGTGGCCGGCACTTTGGTTTCGATGAGGTAAAAATCGTACAAACCTGTCCAAATGTCACGGCCGCGGCGCTCGTGCATGGCGAGCTTATCACCCTGTTTAATGATAAGATAGTTTAAAAACCGGTGTTTGATGGTCAGTTTTTTAATTTTGACGGGCAACTGTCCCTGCATTTGATTAGCGTAAGCAAAACAGCGATCATTGAAAATACAGGCGACGCAATTGGGAGAGGCCGGCACGCAATGCAAAGCGCCGAATTCGATCATTGCCTGGTTATAGGTAGCCGGGTCTTCCTTGGACACGAGCCGCTTCCCCAGGGCTACAAACTCCTTCTTCCCCTCATTACCAAGCATATCCGACTGAATACCGAATATCCTGGCCATCACGCGGTACACATTCCCGTCGATTGCAGGGACCGCTTCGTCGAATGCGAATGAGGCGATAGCAGCAGCTGTATATTGTCCCAAACCTTTTAATCTAAGCAACTTTTCGGCACTCCGGGGAAACTCGCCACCATACTCATTGACCACCTGCCGGGCCGTGAAATGCATGTTGCGTGCGCGCGAGTAGTAACCGAGCCCTTGCCATAAGCGCAACACATCGCGCTCATCGGCTGCGGCCAGATCGAAAACTGTCGGATATTGTTCAATAAATCGTTGGTAGTAAGGCATTCCCTGCGCGACGCGCGTTTGCTGGAGAATCACTTCGGACAACCAAATTTTATATGGATCTTTGGTTTCGCGCCAGGGCAAATGGCGGTGGTTTTCAAGATACCAGGATTTCAGTCTTCTGTTAAAATCAAGCACCTCAAAATCGTCCGGTATCATATTATTTTCACTTATGTGCACTGTTTTTTAATGAATTATATAAAAAAGGGGATGATCATCCTTTTAAGTTTTAGTAAAATTACCGTACCTTTGTGTTCCCAAAATTTACAGGAGTAAGTAAATTAATGAAATAATATCCACTTAAAGTAAACAATCAAAGTGACTAAGGCAGACGTAATCGCACAGATTTCCGAGAAAACAGGCGTAGACAAGGGCGACGTTCAGCAAACGCTAGAATCGTTTTTTACCGTGGTAAAGGACTCACTTTCTGATGGTGAGAACCTTTATGTTAGAGGGTTCGGTAGTTTCATCAACAAAAAACGTGCGCGCAAAGTAGCCCGCAATATTTCAAAGGGAACTTCCATGATTATTGACGAGCACTTTGTACCAAGCTTCAAGCCTGCCAAAGTTTTTGTTGAGCAGGTAAAAGAAAGTGACAAACTGAAAGCAGTCGCTGAAAAGTAATTTACCTGAAAGGGTTGGGTTATAAGAGTATGAAAAAGTCCATTTTACTTTCTTGTGTGCTTGCGGTAGCGCTGGTAGGGACGCTTTTCAGCCTTCCCAAGGTAGTCGTAAACAACAAGGGCAAGGATGTGGACAAGGAAAGGGGCCAGTCCTCGGCTGCGGCAACAACGGCGCCGGCTACGGCAGACGCTGCTGCTGAATCCTCTTCCAAATCGCATGATGGAGCCGCTTTATCCCCTGATCAACAGAAAATAGTGGATCAGCTCAGAAGCGGCTTCAATCAAGCGGGTGACAAGGACAAGGTTGGCGCGGGTATCAAGCTTTCGGATGAATTTGCCAAGCTTCAAAAATTTGACAGCGCCGCATTCTACGCCGAAAAAGTAGCCCTGCTCTCCCCTGCGGTCGAAAATTTCATGCGGGCGGGCGACCGTTACTATGAAGCCTACGGTTTCGCGGTGGACGAGCAGAAAGCAAAAAACCTGGGTATCAAAACCCGCGAATATTACCAGAAAGCAATTGACCAGAATCCTGGACTGTTGACTGCGAAAGCCAACATGGCGATGACTTACGTAAACACCGAGAACCCGATGCAGGGTATCCTCATGCTGCGCGAAGTGATCGACACAGATCCTACCAACGAATTGGCATTGTTCAATTTAGGGATCTTGTCCATGAGATCGAACCAATATTCAAAAGCTGCTGACAGGTTCAGACAGATTTTAACCAACAACCCTGCCAACACGAAAGCCAAGTTCTATCTGGGTCTTTCACTGGTGGAATTGGGTGACAAGGAACAAGCAAGCAAAGTTCTGTCGGAGGTTAAAAAAGAGGAAAAGGATCCGGTGATCCAGCAAGCGATTGGCGAGCTGGAAGGCCGTCTGAAAAACTGATCATCAGATCATCAAGGAAATACATTACTTATTTATAAACGACATAATCATGCCTTGCGGAAAAAAGAGAAAAAGACATAAGATCTCCACTCACAAGAGAAAGAAAAGACTTAGAAAAAACAGACATAAGAAGAAATAATTGGCTATGACCGGGTTTTATCATATTAAGATCCGGTCATCCTTATTCCCCACGTTTGTATCCCGCTAATAGTCTGATATGCGGGGAGTTAAGTATCAACATTATCGAGCCATTCAGTTGGTTGAACATTGAGTAACGAATTACTAATCAATTCTACTCAAAAGGGAGAGCGTATAGCCCTTTTGCAGGATAAACGTCTTTTAGAATATCACGTAGAAACACCGGACCAGAGCTTTACCGTAGGCGATATTTACCTCGGGACAGTTCGAAAACTGGTGGCAGGGCTCAATGCTGCCTTTGTAGACGTCGGTTTTGAGAAAGATGCGTTCCTGCATTACCTCGATCTGGGGCCCAATATCAACTCGCTGAACAAGCTTACCAAGGACGTTATCGCCAAGCGCGTGCATTCCGGCAATTTGAAGAATTTCAAAATGGAGCCGGAGATCGAAAAGCTTGGGAAAATCGATAAGGTTCTCTCCAAAAACCAGCCAATATTAGTCCAGATCGTTAAGGAGCCTATTTCTACCAAAGGCCCAAGACTCTCCTGCGACATCTCCATTGCCGGACGGTACATTGTACTCGTTCCATTTTCCAATTCAGTCAACCTATCCAAAAAAATCACTGACAAGCAGGAAAGAAACCGCTTGCAGCGATTGATGTCTTCCATTAAACCCCAGAATTTCGGGGTGATTATCCGTACGGTTGCCACCGGAAAGGATGTGGACGAGCTCAACAAGGATTTGCAGGACTGCCTTGACAAATGGGAAAACGGTATCAAGGCATTGAAAGATGCCAAGCCGCGCGACCGCGTAATAGGCGAAATGAACCGTGCTTCCTCGATCATACGCGACATGCTGAACGAATCTTTCGACAGCATTACCGTGGATTCCAAGGAAGTGTATGATGATATCAAGGCCTACATCCACAACATTGCGCCGGAGAAGGAGAATATCCTGAAACTGCACAATGGGAAGAACAAGCTGTTCGAGCAATTCGGTCTGGAAAAGCAGATCAAATCGTTGTTCGGACGTTCGGTAAGCCTTCCGAATGGCGGTTACCTGATCATCGAGCACACGGAAGCGTTGCACGTGATCGACGTCAACAGCGGTAACAAATCCAATTCGGAAGAGGATCAGGAAGCGACTGCATTGAGCGTCAACCTGGAAGCGGCGAAGGAAATTGCCCGCCAGTTGCGTCTGCGCGATATGGGCGGCATTATCGTCGTGGATTTCATCGACATGAAGAAAGCGGAGAACAAACGCACGCTTTTCGATGTCATGCGCGACGAAATGAAGGGCGACCGTTCCAAATACACGGTTCTCCCACTTTCGAAATTTGGCCTGCTGCAAATCACACGTCAGCGCGTAAGGCCTGAAATGAACATCGTTACCCGCGAAACCTGCCCTACCTGCGGCGGTACGGGCACGATCCAGGCGAGCATTCTCGTTTCCGACGTGATCGCCAACAATCTTGATTACATTCTCACGAAGCAGAACGAGCGCGGAATTACCATTTCGCTCCATCCGTTCCTGCATTCCTATTTCACAAAAGGGTTGATTTCCGAGCAGGTTAAATGGTTCTTCCATTACAAAACCTGGGTGAAACTGATCAAAGACTCATCGCTAGGCGTGGTTGATTTCAAGTTCCACAACCGTTATGGGGAGGAGATTGAGATTGTGCCAACGAACTGATTAGTCAGGTCTCGTCATTTGTAGTCAGGAGTTGTCATTTCGCATTATTTCCCCTTCCAGATCGGTTCCCGTTTTTCTTTGAAAGCCGATGCTCCTTCTTTCGCGTCTGCCGTTTGAAGTAGCTTGTCCAATTCGCTTTTAAGAAAGGTATGCTGGCCATTTTGAGGAAGGCTTTTCAATTGCTGTAAACTCCGCATCCCTGATTGTATGGCCAGTGGCGCGCTATTGCAAATCTGTGCGGCTAATGCATTCACTTCCGCTTCAATATTCTCTTTATCGGCTAAATGCGTGACCAGGCCCATTTCCAGCGCTTCCTGCCCGGAATATGCTTTGCCTGTTATCGATATTTCGAGGATTTTTCTCTGAGAAATAATCGGTGTAAGCGACGCCATTACCTGCATCGGCCAAATGCCCCGTTTCACCTCTGGCAAACTGAAAGTAGCCTCAGGAACACATAAGACAAATGTGCAACCGCATATCATTAGAAAACCACCTGCCAATACCGGCCCTTCTACTTGGGCAATGCAGGGTTTCAGTAATTCATTGAAAGCGTCACCCAGTCTCGCTTCCTCGCGGATTATGGGCAACGTCGGATTGACGGTATTCGCAGAAGCATCGTGAAATGCATTCAAATCTGCACCGGCACAGAAAACGGGACCTTCCGCTTTTAAAACAACACAGCGAATGCCGGCCTCGTAATGCGCACAGGCGAGCGCGAAGATGATTTCCTCAGCCATTGTCGGCGTGAAGGCATTTCGCTTTTCCGGCCGGCTCAATGTAATGCTAAAAAGATGTCCGGCCTTTGCAGTTTTGATGTGCAAAAACCGGACATTATCGTAAGCCTGAATATCCTCTTCGGTGTAGAATCGCATGCCAAAACGTGGTTAGTTCGCTTTGGCAAGTATAGCAAATTATCGGGTTACAACGCCTTCCACCATTTTAATATACTGGGCAATACCCCCTTCAATCTCATGCAGATAAATGAATTCATCCGCGCTATGCGACCTCGCAGAATGCCCGGGGCCCATTTTCAGCGACGGACAATCAAGCAGCGCCTGGTCGGAAGTGGTAGGCGACCCATAAGCATTTCGGCCTAATTTCAACCCTTCGACCACTATCGGATGGTCCATCGGAATGCTCGACGGCCGCAGACGAATCGAGCGCGGCGTTACTTCCGACTGAATATTAGTCCTGATTTCAGTAATCACCTCTTCCAAAGTGTATTGATCCGTCACACGCACGTCGATCGTGAATGTACACGCGTCGGGCACTACATTATGCTGCGTACCCGCATTAATGATCGTCACCGACATCTTGATCGGCCCGAGCGTCGGGGAAACTTTTGGGAACTTATATTCAGTGATCCATTGAATGTCCTTCAATGCTTTGTAAATGGCATTTTCGCCCTCCTCACGCGCAGCGTGCCCGGATACTCCTTTTGCCGTGCAATCCAGAACGAGAAGCCCTTTTTCAGCCACCGCCAAATGCATTTCAGTAGGCTCTCCCACAATGGCAAATGCGATTTCAGGCAACTCCGGCGCGACGATTTCCAGCCCTTCCTTGCCGGAAATCTCTTCCTCGGCGGTCGTGGCAATGGCCACATTATAAGTGAGATCTTCCCTGTCGTAGAAATAACAGAAGGTCGCGATCAGCGAAACGAGGCATCCTCCGGCATCATTACTTCCCAAACCATACAACTTTCCATCCTGCTCGATCGCCTTGAAAGGGTCGAGCGTCCAGGATTTGTTCGGCTTTACCGTGTCGTGATGTGAGTTGAGCAGCATGGTGGGTTTGCTTGCATCGAAATGCTTGTTATAAGCCCACAGATTATTCTTTTTGGTATAAAAAGGGATATTCTTTCTCGTAAAAAAGTCTGCGATCAACTTGGCAGTGTGTTCCTCTTCCTTGCTGAAAGAAGGCGTTTCGATGAGGCTTTTCAGCAATGCGATGGCCTCCGTGGACAGCATTTGTATGTTTTCCAAAGCGTTTACCATCTTACCTGTCCGTCACCTTTAACAATCCATTTTTCGGTTACCAGTTTTTCCAATGCGAATGGGCCCCTGGCATGCAGTTTTTGGGTAGAAATACCGATTTCTGCGCCTAATGCGAATACTCCGCCATCCGTAAAACGCGTCGACGCATTGGCATACACCGAAGCCGCATCCACTTCTTTCAGGAATGTTTCGATAGCCTCCTCGTCGGTCGAAATAATGGCTTCCGAATGCCTGGAAGAATAGTTTTCAATTTGTTTCAAAGCATCTTCCAGCCCGTCCACCACTTTCACCGAGCATTTGAAATCCAGAAACTCCTTTCCGAAATCGTCTTCGGTGGCCCTTTGCAAATAGGGGTATTCGGCCTTTTCAAGAATGTCGTAAGATTCCTCATCCGCGAAAACCTCCACATTCCATTTAATGAAATCTTCTTTCAGCTTAGGCAAAAACGCACCGGCAACCGCCCTATCCACCAAAACGGTATCGAGCGCATTACAGGCGGCAGGTTTTGACACCTTCGCATTCACGACAATCTGAGCACCTTTGTCGAGATCGCCCGTCTTTTCAATATAAGTATGGCAAACCCCTGCACCAGTTTCGATCGTCGGTACCAGTGAATTCTGGCGTACATATTTGATCAAACCTTCGGAACCGCGTGGAATGATGATATCGACATACTGGATCGCAGTAAGCAGCTCGCCTACGAACTCGCGGCCGGTCGGCAACAGCGTTACCGCCGCCGCAGGCACACCAAATTCAGCCAATGACTCGTGGATAAGGCCTACCAGATAAGTATTGGAATGCTGCGCTTCCTTACCGCCTTTCAATACGCATGCATTGGCAGAGCGCAGGCATAGGGAAGCCACGTCGATCGTCACATTGGGTCGCGATTCGTAGATCACGCCTACCACACCCAGCGGCACAGCAATTTTCTTCAAAGAAAGGCCCTGCTGGATCGTTTTTTCGACAGATACCTCTCCCGTCGGATCCGGGAGCCCGGCTACCTCGATCAGGCTTTGCGCCAGTTCGTTGATCCGCTTCTGGTTCAGCAGCAGTCGGTCCTTTTTCGGGTCGGCATCATCCATCAAATCCAGATCTTTCCGGTTCTCGGCGATGATGTTTTCGGCATTGGCCAGCACTCTGGCCGAAAGGTTGATCAAAAGCTCAGCCCTTTGCCTGTCTGTCAGCCGGCGAACGGCAGCTGATGCCTCCCGCGCTTCCTTTAATTGAGGTACTATCGATTCCATTATAACAAAACTATATCATTGGCATGCGCCACTTCAAAATTCATTGTTTTCAGGTTAGTGCGTATCGCCGACGAGTTCTCGCGGGCACGTGCAACTGCGATCATTTCGTCTTCGGCTGAATATATTTCGATAATCTCGCCCGCTTCAAAATCGCCCGTGACTGCGGTTACACCTACTGCCAGCAGGCTTTTCCGCTTCAATAATGCTTTCGATGCGCCTTCGTCGACGTGCAATGTGCCTGATACCAGTCCGCCGCTGCCCAGCCAGCGGTTACGCGCCGATAATGTGCTTTTACCCGGACTGATCAGCGTTCCTGCGTTGCCATTCAAAGCTTCCAGCAATTCATTCGGCTGGTTCATTCCAAAAATCACCACGCGGATCGCCATTCTGGACGCGAGCTTGGCGAAAGTCAGCTTGGAAGCCATTCCGCCGAGGCCGAGGAAAGATTTATCAGTCCTTACAAACTTGAAAACCTCGTTCACATTGGATACGTTCCGCAGGATTTTCCCGTCGCCATCGAGCAACCCGCCCACCGACGTGCAAAACATCAGCGACTCGGCCCCAAAACCTACGGCCAGCAAGGTCGCCAGCTCGTCGTTATCCGAAAATTTCAGCTCCCGGTCGCTTACCACGTCGTTTTCATTTACGATCGGGATAATGCCGTTGGCCCACAGCTCTTCGAAAGTTTCTTTGAGTTGCAGGAATTTGTTGCGATTCGCGAAATGCTGCCGCTCGCAAAGGCTTTGGGCAATGTAAATCTTGTTCGGAGCGAAATAGGTAGCATAGAGGCCTACCAGCAGCGGGTTACCGACCGATGCAGCTGCCTTTCGCTGGGTCATTGTGCCCTTATAATCATTAATGTAAGCCTTACCAGCCCCAACCGCACCCGAAGAAACGATGATAATGCGGTATTGCGAGTGGATTTCCGAAACCTGCCGGGCTATTTCCGAAATGATCCTGACATCAGGTTCACCGGAAGGAAGCGTGATAGAGGCAGTCCCGAACTTTATGACGAGAATAGGTTTTGACACTTTGGGGTTCAAATAAGCGGCACCATCAGGAAAACTTCCGATGCCCGGGTAATCAATCTGGCGCCAAAAATACTTCTTTTCGGTCGAAAACGGATGCGGCAGCCATTCCAGTCCCGCATTTGGCACATTATAATTCGCTTAAAACCCCGCCGTTAAACCGTCTTCGCAACTTCAATGCCTTTTGCAGCTGATCCAGATATTCATCGCGGGGAATCTCGATCGCGCCGTAGCGGAGCACATTATCGTTGATAAACTGGGTGTCCAAAAGCGCAAAACGGTTCAATTTCAATATCTGTATCAAATAGTGGAATGCCACTTTCGACGCATTACTCTCGATCGAAAACATCGATTCCCCAAAAAACACCCCGTTAATAGATACTCCGTACAACCCTCCGACCAGCCGGCCTTCGCGCCACGCCTCCACACTATGCGCATAGCCGATCTCGTGCAAGGCGGTATAGGAAGCAATGATTTCCTCCGAAATCCACGTCCCGGGCTCGGCCGCCCGCGGGAGCGCACATCCGCGCATGACGCCCTCGAAATCGGTGTTAATGCGGATGTCGAAATGCTTTTTATTAATTACCGGCCTGAGGGATTTGGACGGTTTGTAGGTATCAATCGGTATAACAGCGCGTGGGTTGGGCGAGTACCAGTAAATCGTGCCATCCGCCTCGGCCATCGGAAATATGCCATTGATATAGCCGTTGAGGAGATCGTCGGTACTGATTGCAGACATGAAAGCCACTGAATTAGGGGTAATATTGTTGATCGAAGTGTAAATAGCACGAAACCGGGCGTGCCTGTAATTTCGGTCTTTAAAACTTTATAATGCAAAACGAACCATAAAAATATATCTTCTGTTTCTTTGCTGTAAGATTTTTTTTTTGAAAATTTGCAGCCTCTTAGACGCACAAGCAAGTCAATGAATCACAACGGCATACATACTGTTCTGCATACTACGCCTTTCCGATTCAGGTCCCCGCGGACCGCATAATCTCCTTTTACCTACGTGGTAAATATCTAATACCCGCAACTTTCTTACAATTTCTAGACGTCCCATCGTTTTTCTCTGGGTTAGTTAATTATTGTCTTGAACATTTTGTCAGCATAGTCATCAATGAAAAATACCGAAGTAGTGGGCAGTAAGTTTATCATACAGACTGCCAATGAAAATCATCTCCATTACGCCGAGCGGATCTGCGCGGAAATGGAGGAGAGCGCCAAAAAGCGTGGTACCGGTATAGCCAAACGTTCCCCTGTGTATATCATGGAGAAAATGGTGGAAGGAAAAGCCATCATCGCAACTACCGAAACAGGCGAATGGGTAGGGTTTTGTTACATCGAAACCTGGGAGCACGGAAAATTCGTAGCGAATTCAGGCTTGATCGTACATCCTGATTTCCGCAACAGCGGCATGGCGAAGGCCATTAAAATGAAAGCATTCGAACTGTCGCGGCAAAAATATCCTGATGCCAAAATTATCGGTATCACTACGAGCCTTCCGGTGATGAAAATCAACTCGGACCTCGGCTACGAGCCTGTTACATTCAGCGAACTTCCCGCCGACGACGCATTCTGGAAAGGCTGCGCGAGCTGCGTGAATTACGACGTACTTACCCGGACCGGCAGAAAGCATTGCCTCTGCACGGGTTTGATGTATGATCCGGAAGATAAAAAACCGGCCGCCACGCCTACTACCGGAAGCGAAACGGCCACTGAAAGCCATACCTGGGATTTTCTGAAAGAATCGAGCCTTTACGAGCGCTGGATGCGCATAAAGCAACGCATCTTATTGCGAAGGGAAGAACGCGCCAAAAAGAAAAACGCCGGGGCCGTGCTGGTACATTAATGTGCCGCACACTTTGATAGATATCGTATCTCATTTTAAATACCCCGCCCGGCAACCGAAAAGGCCCGATGCGGGGTATTTCTTGTTAAGGCTAATACAAAGAGCTTTTCCCGGTTTGGGAACACGATTCCGGCAAACTTGCGTACTTTTGCAGTCAGTATGAGGATTTTCACACGGGGCACACTACGAACATTCTGGGAGCAGAAACCGGACGCAAGGCCGGCGCTGGAATTTTGGTATGATGCGGTTGAAAAGAACAGCTTCCAAAATCCGAATGAGGTGATCCGTTTTTTCAAGCATGCCGACACCGTAGGAAATGGCCGGGTTGTGTTCAACATCACACACAATAAATACCGGTTGATAGCCAAGTTTGAGTATGAAAGGCAGTTGGTATTTGTAAGATTCATCGGAAGTCACAAGGAATACGATCAGATAGAGGACATTAAGAATATTAGCAATCAATCTGGATGAGATCACCATCAAACCGATCACCAGCCAGGCCGACTTCGAAGAAGCCAGTCAGGTGATCGATGCTTTGGTGGACGCCGATCTGCTTGAAAACGAGGCCGAACGGAAAAAGGCGCTCGATATACTTGAAGCCATTACCGTGCTGGCGATCGACTTCGAGAAAAAGCGTTATCCGGTCCCAAAACCGGACCCGTTCGAGGCTATCAAAGAGCGGATGGAACATCTGCATTTGAGCAGGAAAGACGTCGCTCCGTATTTTGGCGGAGAAAACAGGGTTTCGGAAGTTTTGAATAAAAAGAGGAACCTGACGATTAAAATGATCAGGGAAATCAGTAAGAACCTCGGTATCCCCGCCGAAACGCTCCTGGCGGCAAGTTGAATTTAAATTAAAAATAGCATATCAGTTTTAGAATCAGTATCCATACCATTAGATTATAATAATGTCACAGCCCAAAGTAGTATTAGCGTTTAGCGGGGGACTTGATACCTCCTTTTGTGTAAAATATTTAGCCGAAGACAAAGGTTACGAAGTGTATTCGGTCTTGGTTGACACCGGTGGTTTTTCGGACGAAGAGCTGAAAACAATCGAAGCGAATGCCTACGCTTTAGGCGTGAAGCAACATGCCACGATTTCCAAAACCAAGGAGTATTACAATGATTGTATCAAATACCTGATTTTCGGTAATATCCTGAAAAACAACACTTACCCGCTTTCAGTAAGCGCTGAACGCATTTTCCAGGCGGTGGCAGTGGCTGAATATGCCAAAGAAATCGGTGCGACGGCCATCGCACACGGGAGCACAGGTGCAGGTAACGACCAGGTGCGTTTCGATATGGCGTTCCGCATCATCGTGCCGGAAGCTGAAATCATCACACCGATCCGCGACCTGAAACTTTCCCGTGAAGCTGAAATTGAATATTTGACTGCGAAAGGCGTTGCCCGCGACTGGACCAAAGCTGCTTACAGTATTAATAAAGGACTCTGGGGTACCTCGGTAGGCGGAAAAGAGACATTGACCTCCGACCAATACCTGCCGGAATCGGCATGGCCTACGCAAATCACTAAAACAGAACCTGAGCGCATTACGCTTGAATTCGTGAATGGTGAGTTGAAAGGCGTTGCAGGCGAAACTTTTGAAAATTCAGTAACCGCTATTCAAAAGCTGGCTGAAATTGCGCAGCCATTCGGCATTGGTCGGGATATTCACGTGGGTGACACCATCATCGGTATCAAAGGCCGTGTAGGTTTTGAGGCAGCTGCTCCGTTGATCATTATCAAGGCGCACCATACCCTTGAAAAGCATGTTTTGACAGAACAACAACTGTACTGGAAAGAGCAACTTTCGAACTGGTACGGCAGCTTACTGCACAAAGGGCAGTTTGTAGAGCCGGTGATGCGTAATATCGAAACATTCCTCGCGGACACGCAATCGCACGTAACGGGGAAAGTGCATGTGTACCTGGCACCACACCGCTTCCATGTAGAAGGTATCGAGTCGTCATTTGATTTGATGTCATCGAAATTCGGCAGCTACGGCGAGATGAACAATGCGTGGACCGGTGACGATGTGAGAGGCTTCTCGAAAGTAGCTTCGAACCAGGTGATGATTTATGGGAAAGTGAGTGATTCGGTTAACGGTTAATGAGTTTAAAGTTTATGAGTTAATAGAATGCAAAATTATCAGGACCTGAAAGTTTGGCAGAAATCCCATGCATTCGTGTTGGAAATTTATCGACTGACGGAGCCGTTCCCGAAAACTGAAACGTTCGGACTCATTTCTCAAATGCGGCGATCAGCTGTTTCCATCGCGGCTAACTTGGCAGAAGGTTGCGGTAAGAAAGGCACGCTCGACATTGCAAACTTTTTTCAAACATCCTTAGGCTCTTTACACGAGACCGAATACTATTTGTTGCTTGCCAAGGACTTGCAATACATTTCGCCTGAATTATATGAGCGCAAAAATCAGGAGATCAAGGAAATCAAAGCAATGCTAATATCCCTGATTAAAACCGTGCGTTCTTCATAGATTAACAATAACATGGACTCATTGACTCATAAACTTATAGACTCGATTAATATAGGCATCATCGGAGCAGCTGGCTATACCGGCGGCGAGTTGATCAGAATCCTAATCAACCACCCGAATGTGAATATCGCTTTCGCGCACAGCAAAAGCCAAGCGGGCAAGCCGGTGTATGCGACGCATACGGATTTGCTGGGGGATACAGAGTTGGTATTTTCCGGGGATGATATTCAACCACTGCTCAATGCGGAAGATTTGAATGCGATTTTCCTTTGCTCCGGGCACGGCGAGTCGAAAAAATTCCTGGAAGAATATCAATTGCCGGAATCTGTAAAAGTCATTGACCTCAGTACTGATTTCCGGGACGAGTCGAACGGTTTTGTATATGGCCTTCCGGAACTTCAGAGAGAGCAGATCAAAGGAGCGACTAAAATTGCGAACCCCGGCTGTTTTGCAACAAGCATCGAGCTGGCTGTTCTGCCGCTTGCCAATGCAGGATTGATCAAAGACGACGTTCACGTGAGCGCGGTTACAGGCAGCACCGGCGCAGGCCAGGCACTGAGCGCGACAACGCATTTTACCTGGCGTAATAACAACATGTCGATCTATAAGGCATTCTCACACCAGCATTTGACCGAAATCAAGATGACTTTCGGCAAGTTGCAGGCCGGGTTTGACAAGCCGGTGAACTTCGTGCCTTACCGCGGTGATTACACGCGGGGCATTATGGCCAATGTTTACACCCGTTTTGAAGGCACACTGGAAGGGGCAAAAGAACTGTACAAAAGCTATTATGCCTCGCACCCGTTCACACACGTAAGCGACGCGCCGATCGATCTGAAGCAAATTGTGAACACGAATAAGTGCTTCGTTCACCTCGAACTCCATGATGGCCAGTTGCTGATCACGAGCATTATCGATAACCTCACCAAAGGCGCATCCGGACAGGCGGTACAGAATATGAACCTGCTGTTCGGCTTGCCGGAAGATGCAGGGCTGCGGTTGAAGGCGCCGGCGTTTTGATTTAACACTTTTTCAGAATCTTAAATAAGATCACAAAAAAATGTCACACCTATTTGACGTCTACCCAATCTACGATATAGAACCGGTGAAAGCCGAGGGAAGCTACCTCTGGGACCAGCATGGTACCAAATACCTCGACCTTTACGGCGGCCACGCGGTGATTTCCGTGGGCCATTGCCATCCTTATTATGTGGATAAGCTGACCAAGCAATTGAATGCGATCAGTTTTTATTCGAATTCAGTTAAAATCTCTATCCAGGAAGAACTCGCGACGAAGCTGGGCGAGCTCTCGGGCTACCCGGATTATAAGCTGTTCCTCTGCAACTCAGGCGCGGAAGCGAACGAGAATGCATTGAAACTCGCGTCTTTCCACAACGGCAGAACGAAGGTTATTTCCTTCACCAAGTCGTTTCACGGCCGTACTGCCGGAGCGGTAGCTGCCACCGATAACCCTTCGATTGTTGCGCCTGTGAATTACAAGGAGCACGTGACATTCCTGCCGTTCAACGATGCCGAGGCTGCTGCCGAAGGCATTACCGACGAAGTTTGCGCGGTGATTGTGGAAGGCATTCAGGGTGTGGGCGGCATTAATGTTTGCTCGGACGAGTTTTTGCAAACGTTGAGACGCAAATGCGACGAAACCGGGGCTATCCTCATCCTCGACAGCGTACAATGCGGTTACGGCCGGACGGGCAAGTTCTTCTCGCACCAGTTCAGCGGTATCGAGCCGGATATTATGTCAATGGCCAAAGGAATGGGCAATGGCTTCCCGATCGGTGGAATTTTGATCTCTCCAAAATTCAAGGCCAGCTACGGACTGTTGGGAACGACTTTTGGCGGTAACCACCTGGCTTGCGCAGCAGGCGTGGCGGTACTGGATATTATGAAAGAAGAAAACCTGATCGCGAATGCAGCGGAAATCGGTGATTATCTGTTTGAAGGCATTAAGTCGATCGGTGGCTATAAGGAGCTGAGAGGCCGTGGGCTGATGATCGGGATCGAATATGATTTCCCCGTGAAAGACCTGCGCAACAAGCTTTTGTTTGAGCACAAAATGTTCACCGGCGTTGCAGGAGCGAGCACGATCCGTCTGCTACCTTCTCTCGCGTTAGGAAAAACAGAAGCTGATCTTTTCCTCGACGCACTAAAAAAAGAAGTATCTGTCGCGGCCGTTTGATTTTTTTGAACTAATACCATCCTTGCCATAGTTGAGAATAGGAACACCTATCTCCGAAATTTTAACCTGAATGAAACACTTTCTGTCCATTAAAGACGTCACCGACCTCCCACAGCTCATTAACAGCGGCATCGCTGCCAAAAAGGACCCTTTTGCGGACCAGGCGCTTGGGAAAAACAAAACCATAGGCCTGTTGTTTTTCAATTCGAGTTTGAGGACGAGGATCAGCACCCAGAAGGCTGCCCAGAACCTTGGCTTGAACGTGATTACGATGAATGTCGGCCAGGACGGTTGGGGATTGGAAATGGAAGAAGGCGTGATTATGAATGGCGATAAGGCCGAGCACGTAAAGGAAGCGGCGGCTGTCATCGGCAGCTATTGCGATATCATCGGTATCCGCTCATTTGCCGGCTTGCAGAACCGCGATAAGGATTATTCGGAAATTGTTTTCCAGCAATTCAAAAAATACGCGCAGGTACCGATTATAAACCTCGAATCGGCGACGCGGCACCCGCTGCAATCGCTGGCCGACTGCATTACGATCGAAGAATTTAAACTGAAACAACGCCCGAAAGTCGTACTTACCTGGCTCCCGCATTTCAAGGCATTGCCCCAGGCAGTGGCCAACTCGTTCTGCGAATGGATGAATCCCATGGAGGTTGAACTTGTAATCACTCATCCCGAAGGTTATGACCTTTCTCCTGAATTTGTAGGAAAAGGACAGGTGATCTACGACCAGGACAAGGCACTCGAAGGCGCGGATTTTGTATACGGCAAAAACTGGTCGTCCTACAACCAATATGGGCAGGTGTTGAACACCGATCCATCGTGGATGATCACTGAGGCGAAAATGGCTTTGACCGACAATGGCAAATTCATGCACTGCCTACCCGTTCGCCGGAATATGAAGGTGGCCGACGAAGTGCTCGACGGCCCGCGCTCGCTTGTGATCGAGCAGGCTGCTAACCGCGAATGGTCGGCGCAGGCGGCATTGAAAGAGGTCTTGCTAGGACTGTAATCGCGACTGAATATAAAAAGAGGATGCATCAAAAAGCGTAAAATCGTATTCCGTTGTCACCCTTAACCGCATTTTGATACATCGCATCATCATGAAACTGATATTGAAATGAGTACAACCACATTGGCTCAACCCTCTGATTCTACAACTCTGGATGAAGTCCGTAAAACCGGCGTATTGATCGTAAACCTCGGCACGCCGGATAGTCCTTCCGTGCCCGACGTGCGCAAATACCTGCGCCAGTTCCTGATGGACGAACGCGTGATCGATATTCCTTATCTCAATCGCTGGTTTCTGATCAACCTGGTCATCGCACCATTTCGTGCACCCAAATCGGCGAAAGTTTATAAGCAGCTTTGGCGGCCCGACGGCTCTCCGTTGAAAACATATGGCTATTCAGTAAAAGACAAGTTGCAAAAGGTTTTGGGCGACGACTACATCGTCGAACTGGCAATGCGCTACCAGAACCCGAGCATTGAAAAAGCATTGACTGCATTGCGCAAAGAATGTCTTACCGAAATTATCGTCGTACCGTTTTTCCCGCAATCTGCGTCGGCTTCAACCGGCTCGGTGTATAAGGAAGTAAGGCGCGTGGTGAAAGAGTGGGAAGTTTTGCCCGAAATCCGCTTCGTGAACCGCTTTCTCGAACACCCGAAATTCATCAAGGGATTTGTGGATTTAGGTAAAAAATACATGGTACAGCACGATTACGACCACTTCGTATTCAGCTATCACGGCTTGCCCGAGCGGCAAATCACCAAAGGAGATGTGACCGGCGGTTTTTGCCAGTTCGGAAGCTGCTGCGACAAGCTCGATCACCGCAACCAGCATTGCTACCGCGCCCAATGCTTTGAAACAACGCGTTTGCTCGTCAAAGGGTTAGGCATTCCGGAAGGCAAGTACACCACTTGTTTCCAGTCGAGATTAGGCAAAAATCCGTGGATAAAGCCTTATACCGATGAGGTGATCCCGGAATTGACCAAAAAAGGCGTAAAGAGCGCATTGGCATTCTCGCCGGCATTCGTAGCCGACTGCCTGGAAACGACCATTGAGGTGGGAGAAGAATATAAAGAAATATTTGAGAAGGAAGGCGGGCAGCACTGGCAGCTGGTCGAGAGCCTCAACGACAGCGATATTTGGGTGGAATGCCTTGAAGATATCATTAAAAACCCGGCCTCCTGATTCAGGGGCCGGGTTTCAGCTTTTTAGAGAATACCTCTCCTATAAAATAATGCTTTCTTTCTTGTAAAGACCGATCAGCGTATCGGCTGCGTAATCGATTTCAGCTTCCGTATTGTACTTCCCAAAAGAAAAACGCACGTTAGCCCTGTTTTCATCGATTCTCAGCTCATTCAACACGTGTGAGCCAATGTCGGTGCCGCTCGAACACGCGCTGCCGCCAGAAACGGCGATTCCGGCAATGTCGAGGTTGAACAACAGCATATCGCTGATATCCGATGGCGGCAGGCTCACATTTAAAACCGCATAAAGGCTTTTGCCCAGATCCGCAGAATTACCGTTGAAAGCCACTCCTTCAATGCCTTCACTTAATTTACCGATCATCCGGCTTTTCAGGCTTTCAATGTGCGTCCTGTGCGCATCCATATCGCGATAAGCGATTTCCAATGCTTTTGCGAGGCCTACAATGCCGTAAATATTCTCGGTTCCCCCGCGCATGTTGCGCTCCTGCGCGCCCCCGTGTACGAAAGGATTGATTTTAATGCCCGGGCGAACGTACAAAAACCCGATGCCTTTCGGCCCGTTGAACTTGTGCGCCGCGCCGACGATAAAATTCGTTTTCAGCTTTTGCAGATCGTGTGCATAATGCCCCATCGTCTGCACGGTATCTGAATGGAAGATCGCGTCGTATTTTTCACAAATATCCCCCGCCGCTTCCAGGTCGAGCAGGTTACCGATCTCGTTGTTACCATGCATTAACGACACCAGGGAACGTGGTTTCGAAGCCAGCAGTGCATTAAGATGACCGAGATCGACCTCGCCTTTGTCATTGAGGTT
Organism: uncultured Dyadobacter sp.; assembly: GCA_966211825.1. Taxonomy (GTDB): domain Bacteria; phylum Bacteroidota; class Bacteroidia; order Cytophagales; family Spirosomataceae; genus Dyadobacter. The sequence goes on from CBIHPQ010000017.1 coordinate 28,302, forward strand.
CACAAAGCTCAGCTCGATTATGCCCAGCTTTTTGAGGTGTTCCAATGTATGCAAAACGGCGTGGTGCTCGATGCGCGAGGTAATGGCGTGTTTCAGGCCGAATGTCTCAATGCTCGAACGGATGGCCGTATTGTCAGCCTCGGTACCGCCGGAAGTGAAAAAAATCTCGGCAGGCGCCGCGTTTAGAATTCCCGCGATATTCTTTCTGGCCCGCTCGATGGACGAACGCACGGCGCGACCGTAAGAATGTATGGAAGAGGGGTTACCGAATTGTTCGGTCATCAGCGGCAGCATGGCTTCCAGGACCTCGGGGTCCAGCTGCGTCGTAGCCGCATTGTCCAGATAGACTTTCATTGGGATATAAAATTAGAAAGATCACTTATTGTCAGTTCAGACAACAAGTGACCCAAATTAGCTTAGCAACAGCTTTATTATTTCTTCGGTTCCGAAATAATTTCCTTGATATCGGAAATGATTTTGTTCGCAAGGCTGGTCGCGGTAGTCTGTGTCTCCGATTCCGAGTAAATCCGGATGATCGGTTCGGTGTTCGACCGGCGCAAATGCACCCATTCGCGGTCGAATTCGATGCGGACACCGTCGATCGTGTTCACCGGCTGCTTGGAATAGCGGCTCTGGATACGGTCAAGGATGTTATCCACGTTGATATCCGGCGTGAGCTCGATCTTGTTTTTAGAAATATAATAATTGGGATATGATCTTCTCAAAACGGAAGCTTTCTTGCCCGATTTCGCCAAATGCGTCAGAAACAATGCAATACCCACCAGCGCATCGCGGCCGTAGTGGCTTTCGGGATAAATTACCCCGCCGTTACCTTCTCCGCCGATCACCGCATTATTTGATTTCATCGCATTCACCACATTCACTTCGCCCACCGCAGAAGCAAGG